>MAXL01000351.1 GCA_001751005.1 Desulfobacterales bacterium S5133MH16 | reverse complement strand
TGTCTGTCTGCGGTTTTGGGCGGAACTCAGTCTTTGCATACCAACTCTTTTGATGAGGCGGTAAGTCTTCCCACCGATCTTTCCTCCCGGATTGCCAGAAACACTCAAATTATCGTCCAGGAAGAATCCCAGGTTTGCCATGTGGTTGATCCCTTAGGAGGATCTTACTATGTTGAGGCTCTGACCGCCGGCATCATCAGAGAGGCCAGAAAGATCATGGATGAGATCGAAAAACTTGGCGGAATGGCCAAAGCCATTGAAACCGGGATGCCCAAGATGCGGATCGAAGAATCCGCTGCCAGGAAACAGGCCCGCATTGATCAGGGCAAAGACGTCATTGTGGGTGTCAACAAGTATCAGATTGAGGAGGAACCCCTGGAAGGTCTTCTTGAAGTTTCAGAGGCTATTCGTAATGAGCAGATCGCAAGATTAAAAGAGATCAAAGCAAAACGGGACAATGATGAAGTCCGGAAGACTCTGGAAGCCATAATCAACGCCTGCGATTCCGGTGGAAACCTGCTGGAAGCCTGTCTTCCGGCAGTGCGGGCACGAGCCACGGTTGGAGAAATATCCGACGCCATGGAAAAGGTTTTCAACCGTTATGTGGCCACGACCCAGTGTATATCCGGAGCATATGCGGACGAGTATGCTGACAGCGAAATATTTGCAGCCGTTCGCAAAAGAACCGATGAATTTCAGGAAAAACACGGGCGAAGACCGCGAATACTGGTGACAAAAATGGGCCAGGACGGTCATGACCGGGGGATTAAGGTAATTGCAACTGCCTTTGCAGACCTGGGGTTTGACGTGGACATCGGTCCCATGTTCCAGACACCTGAAGAAGCCGCCCAGATGGCTTTGGAGAACGATGTGCATGTTGTGGGGGTATCGAGTCTGGCGGCCGGGCATAAGGCCCTGGTTCCGCAACTTCTTGAAGCTCTAAAAGAAAAAGGCGGCCAGGATATCAATGTTGTTGTGGGAGGCGTCATTCCCCCGGCGGATTATGATTTTCTGTACCAGGCCGGAGCCAAGGGCGTATTCGGTCCCGGAACCGTGGTTGCCGATTCCGCAAACAAAGTTCTGAATATATTGGAAGCTTAACTCTGGATCTTGTATTTTTGTGACAAGAAATTTTACAACTTAAAAAAGTGTGAAGTGATCTAAAATGCCTAAAGTTATGGAATCCTGCCAATATCTATATAAATACATGGAGCGACCTGCCCGCTCGTGCCTTGCAATGGCAGGCGGGAGCGGCACCTTAACTTTAGGCACTTCAAACTTTAGTTCACTTTAGTCACTTTCCCAGTTTATCTGAGTAAAAAAATATGACCATAAAATATATTGCACCATCCATACTGTCTGCTGATTTTTCAAAACTGGGAGATGAAATAAAATCGGTTGAAGCGGCCGGAGCAGACTGGATTCATGTGGACGTTATGGACGGCCATTTTGTGCCGAACATCACCATAGGTCCTTTAGTGGTTGAGGCTGTCAGGCGGGTGACATCACTTCCTGTTGACGTCCACCTGATGATTGAAAATCCGGACCGCTACATTAAAGATTTTTCAGACGCAGGAGCGGATCTGATTTCCGTTCAGGTAGAAGCGTGCGTTCACTTGAACCGGACAATCCATATGATAAAGGAATTTGACCGGCGTGCCGGTGTTGTGCTGAATCCCTCAACCCCATTATCCTCACTGGAGTGGATAATGGAAGATGTTGACTTTATAATGATCATGAGCGTTAATCCGGGATTCGGCGGTCAAAAGTTTATACCCAACAGTTTAGACAGGGTCAGGGCCCTTCGCAAAATGATCCGGGACCGGGGGCTCGAGACCCTTATCGAGATTGACGGAGGGGTAAACGAAAAAACCATTAAAAATATTTCGGATGCCGGGGTTGATGTTTTTGTTGCCGGGTCGGCAATCTTCAAAAGTCCGGACTATAAAAAAACCATAGCTAAATTCCGGGAGTTAATCAGCGGGTAAAATAATGGAACAGAGCAAAAACACAAGTGCCATCCTGGTCATCCACGGCCCAAATCTGAATATGCTGGGGAAAAGAGAGCCCGAAATATACGGCAATACAACACTGGATGAAATTAATTCCGACCTTGAAAAATTGGGAAAAAAACTGGGCCTTGCCGTGGAAACCTTTCAATCCAACCATGAAGGGGCCATTGTTGATAAAATACAGGAAGCCGTATCTCTGCAAAAAGGAATTATTATAAACCCTGCTGCCTATACCCACACAAGTATCGCTATCCGAGACGCACTTCTTTTACTCGATATTCCTATCATCGAAATACACATTTCCAATATTTACAAAAGGAAATCGTTCAGACAAACGTCTATGATATCAGATGTTGCAACCGCCCAGATTGCAGGGTTTGGGGTTAAGGGGTACCGTATGGCCTTAGAGGCGTTGGCCGGGATGATTCAGAGTGATTGAGGTCATTCCGAGACCTTTGAATCTGGGGTTAACCCATCTACGCTTACCTCTACTTTAACAACAGCTTTTCAGCAAGGGGAACCAAAGCTTTTTCTTTTACGACGTCATCTCCGGCGTTTTCGATTATCACATCATGGGTGATAAGCTTTCCGTCCCCATTAACGACCGTATTATTATCAAGAATAATAAGACCGGACTTTTCGATTACTTTTTGTTTGTATTCCCACTGCTGCTGGATTTGATATTTATGGAGTTTAAACTTCCAGTACAGGCAGAACAGAAGATAAATTAATCCACCGCCAATACACACACACAAAATTATCAGAAGATAAAATGCCGTTTTTTCTCCGACTTGCCCTAATACCTGCAAGACAACATCAAACTTGTATAAAACAACAGACCCTAACCCTAAAATAATCATACCCACAAGAATCGGCACCTGATGGATCACGGAAAGAAGAAAGTTGAAACTGTGGCCGAATCTTTTTATTTTTGTCCCGACAAAAGGACTTTCTTTATGAAAAAAGGTCGAGTCTTGTTTTCCATATACATAATAGTTAAACCCGATAACGATAAGCCCGATCACAAATATCAGCACAATCGGAGCAATAAAGGATATGAAAAAATACTGTTTCCAGAGAAATGCCTTTTTGTCAGGACCGATAGCGCCGATAAAATGGGCTACAAATATTACAAATTCAACCCCACCAATAAGTACTAAAAATGTATTAAAATAGTCTTTAATCTCTGTGCTTCCAAGCAAAGATGCTATACCGATTCTATTATTGATGTTACCGCTTTTCATAAATTCATCCTTATTACAAAATTTTTACTACTAAAATAAAACCTTCTTTTTATATCAATAAAGTCTTTTTGTCGATAATTTTTTTCACCTTATTCAGGATAAACGCATTTGATTTCGGTGCAGCGTAGCGACGGCGTGTTTCTCTTGGAAACCGACTGACTGTTTGAAGGGCTTTAGCACGCGTTAGCCCTGGCACCTTGTTCACTATCCGGAAGAAAAAAACACCTGATGAGTTCAAGGTTCTGTTATCTTATTGACACACACGAGCACTTTGTATAAATCTCACCCTAATGCAATCATCTGTTATAAACAAGACGATATCCGGCTGGTGGACACAAGGCGATACAGAGCCTGAGCGTGGAAATCATGCGGTCAGGTCAGCGATACTCCGGGTGACTCGCTCGGTAAATCTGTTGAACCTTGACGGTCAGCTTGCAATAGGCCGGGGAGGCACCGTAACCATCGGCAAAAAAATTCCGCCACAACCCGAGGTTTTTCCGTTATATGCATATGCTCCCCCAATGCCCCCTGAAAATTTAGGTGATCCGAAGTTCAAGAAAACATATCATCTTCGTTATGCCTATATTGCCGGCGCCATGGCAAACGGCATTACATCCGTCGAAATGGTGGAAAATGCCGGACGTGCCGGAATGGTTGGTTTTTTCGGCGCTGCCGGTCTTGCGCTTAATGAAATAGAAGCGGCAATCGACCGGTTGCAGGAAACATTAAAGGGAATCCCTTTTGGGTTTAATCTGATCAACAGCCCCAACGACCCTGAACTTGAAGCGGCTGTGGTTCAACTCTATTTAAGGCGCGGGATAACGCTTGTCAGCAGCTCGGCCTACCTGGATCTGACACTTCCGCTGGTATACTACCGGGTAAAGGGAATCCATCGGGATAAAAACGGTATCGTTGTTTGCCCCAACAAGGTTATCGCTAAAGTTTCACGGGTTGAAGTTGCCAGAAAATATTTTTCACCGCCACCGGAGAAGCTTCTGGCGAAACTGGTGGAAAGAAAAATGATAAGCAGAGAAGAAGCTGACCTCGCAAAATCGATCCCCATGGCCGAGGATCTGACTGCGGAAGCAGATTCCGGGGGACACACGGATAACCGGCCGGCAATTACGCTATTGCCCACCATGATTGCCCTGCGTGACGAATTGACTGAAAAATACAAGTACAACAGGCCCCCTTGCGTAGGGCTTGGCGGAGGCATTGCCACGCCGGATTCAGCCGCCGCTGCATTTGCCATGGGCGCTGCCTATATCCTTACCGGTTCCATCAATCAGTCCTGCGTGGAAGCGGGCACGTCCCAGACTGTCCGTCAAATGCTGGCTGAAGCCGGACAGGCGGATGTGACCATGGCCCCTGCTGCCGATATGTTCGAAATGGGGGTTAAAGTCCAGGTATTAAAACGCGGAACCATGTTTCCGCTTCGCGCCGCAAAACTTTACGATCTGTATTGTAACTATAACCGTTTTGAAAATATTCCGGAAAAACAAAAGGCGGTGCTGGAACGTGACTTTTTCAGGAGGAGTTTCCAGGATGAATGGGAACAGACAAAGAATTATTTTGCAATCCATGACCCAAAACAGATCGAACGGGCCCGAAAAGATCCCAAACACAAGATGTCCCTGGTTTTTCGATCCTATCTCGGCCAATCCTCAAACTGGGCTAATTCAGGCGACCCTTTAAGAAAAATCGATTACCAGATATGGTGCGGCCCGGCTATTGGGGCTTTTAATCAATGGGTTAAAGGGTCATTTCTTGAAAAACCTGAAAACCGTACCACCGTTTGCGTTGCCATGAACCTCCTGTGCGGCGCTTCAGTGGCAACACGGGTAAACTGGCTTAGAAATCAGGGTGTTGTACTACCTGCCGGCATAGGGAATTTTTCTCCCATGCCCCTTCAGGACATATTGGAATTACTTGACGAAAGTGCCGAATAACGAGAGCGATTTAAGTTCAAACGAACGACAAAACTATTGAGAACATCGGTGATATTCAATACGTTAACGATATTCATATCAATTGTTGACATCTTTTTCGGGTGTAAACCGATTGATGTTTCCATATAAAGTTCTTTCATAACCTCAAAGCCGTTGTAATTAATCGGTTCATTGGAAATTATTCCTCTAATCGTGTACATAAAGCAAATAGTATTACCCGGATCTTTTTCACGCTCAATAAATATTATATATTTTTTGATCAGTTGGTCCACACCTTGGTTTACCGTTCCGTTGCTCCTGGCATCAAAATAAAACCCTTTTTCTGCAAACCATGAATGCAAATCTGTTACGATTTGCTTTGCTTCCGGAATCGTAAACTTCAGGTCAGCCACCAGGTGCCCTCCAAAATAAACCGTAAACGCACCATCGGGACTGTATTGTCTTGCAAAGCCGGATTGCATTCCGCCCAGAGGGTCAGGCGGAAGAAATTCCCGCGACCACCGTTTCCATTTGGAAAGATTTATATCCAGCCTTTTTGAGACTTCCCGGTTTGTAAAAAATTTTATCATCGTATTATCTTGAAAACTTGTTGTATTAATGTATCAACTTTTTCAAACTTTTACTGTGCAGGGCCCTAAATTGCGTTTCTTATCAATTGTATTATCAGTTGTCCATAATACGTTATTTATTTGGAGTGTTGGATTAATAGAGTAATGGTGTGATGGGCCTAAAGGATTTTTTGACACCTCAAACTTATTGTTCCCAATACTCTAATACTCCAATACTTCAACACTACAGCCCTAATTATGCAGTTGTTATGTCAATATGTCAACAATAAATTTACCATCAATCTGCTTGCAAATAATTTTTACTTGCATTATGATTGACAAACTTGTAAAAGGTCAAGTTTTTCAAGATCTCATAAAAAGTCAGAAAATCCGAAAAATCAATAGATAATCATTGAACAACACAGATAAAAAAATACCACAGAGTTTGCCCGTTGCTATCATCGGGATGGGATGTCTTTTTCCGAAATCCCCCGGTTTAAAAGAATACTGGCGACTTTTGTTTCAGGGTGAAGATGCCATAACCGAAGTGCCGGAGACCCACTGGTTATCCGAAGACTATTACAACACGGATCCTAAAAAACCCGATCATGTTTACTGTAAACGGGGAGGATTTATTTCTCCGGTTTCTTTTGATCCCACTGAATTCGGGATTCCCCCCTCTTCTCTTGAAGCCACGGATACCTCTCAACTCCTGGGTCTGATTGTTGCACAAAAAGCCCTGGAAAATTCCGGTTACGGTTCGGGGGTTAATTTTAACCGTGACAGAACCAGTGTAATCCTCGGTGTAACCGGAACACAGGAGCTTGTTATCCCCCTTGGCGCCAGACTTGGCCATCCCATCTGGCGTAAAGCCCTCCAGGATTCGGAGATCCCCCCGGGAAAAACCGAGGAAATTATCCAAAAAATATCCGATTCCTATGTATCCTGGCAGGAAAGCTCGTTCCCGGGGCTTTTGGGAAACGTTGTGGCGGGAAGAATCTGCAATCGTCTCGATCTTGGAGGCACGAACTGTGTTATTGATGCTGCCTGTGCAAGCTCAATGAGCGCCATCCATCTTGCGGTTATGGAACTCATTTCAGGACGCAGTGACATGGTGATTACCGGCGGCGTTGATATGCTCAACGACATCTTCATGCATATGTGCTTTTCCAAAACAATGGTTCTTTCCCCCACCGGAGATGCAAGGCCTTTTTCAAAAAATGCTGACGGCACGGTGCTTGGCGAAGGTATCGGGATATTTGTTCTGAAACGGCTTGATGATTCGGAAAAAGACGGGAACAAGATTTATGCGGTTATTAAAGGGGTGGGGACTTCCAGTGACGGAAAATCACAAAGCATATACGCCCCCAGAGCTGAGGGACAGACAAAAGCGCTCCAAACCGCATACACTCAAGCCGGCATAGACCCGACCACGGTTGAGCTTGTCGAGGCACACGGCACCGGCACCATCGTCGGGGATGAGGTCGAGTTCCAAGCTTTAAATAGTTTTTTCGGAACATCAGACAACTATGAAAAACGATGCGCTATCGGTTCTGTGAAATCTATGATCGGTCATACAAAAGCCGCTGCAGGTGCCGCAGGCTTGATGAAGGCGGCATTATCAATTTACAATAAAGTTCTTCCGCCCACCCTGAAAGTGGGTGAACCTGATCCAAAACTGAATATTCATCAAAGCCCGTTTTATTTGAATACAAAGACAAGACCCTGGTTTTCCAATAATAAACATCCGCGCAGAGCCGGGATCAGCTCATTCGGATTTGGCGGAAGCAATTTTCATGTGGTTGTCGAAGAATACCAGAGACACAAGCAGGAAATCGCATGGGACGGATCTGCTGAAATCGTTGCCCTGTCGGCATCGAGCCAAGAGCAGTTAAAAGAATATCTTGGCGATTTTAAAACCCATGTTGACAAGGGCCTGTCCTATGAGGAAATTTCAAAAAAAACGGCAAAAACAAGAACCGATTTTTCAACATCAGATCCATACCGGCTCCTGATAGTCCTTGAACCATCAACGGATCTCACCGGCCTTTTTGACCGTGCGTCACAAGCCCTTGAATCCAACCGTTCTCAAAATGCATGGCAGCTTGAGAATATTTTTTACGGCAGCCAGGAACCCCCTGGAAAATTAGCGTTTATTTTTCCGGGTCAGGGAAGTCAATACCCGGGGATGGGCCGTGACCTAATATGCAGCTTTCCGGATGCATTTAAAATTCTGGAAAACGCAAATGACAAATTCGAAAATCACGGCCGGCTTACCGATAGTATCTATCCGATTCCGGTTCAATCCCAAAAAGAAAGGACAAACCCGGAAGAAACCCTACGAAAAACAGACGTTGCTCAACCGGCTATCGGGGCGGTAAGTATGGCAATGCTAAACATACTTCACGGATTCGGCATCACCGCCCATGTCACCTGCGGGCACAGCTTTGGTGAACTTTCAGCCCTTTGCGCTGCCGGCCGTATGGATCTGGATACCTTGTTGCACCTTTCCATTACCCGCGGCCGCTTAATGGCGGCAACGGGCCAAAATACCGGGGGGATGCTGGCGGTAATCGCCCCGCTGGACAAACTCGAACATCTGATTGAGGAAAGTAAAAGCGGTATTATTCTTGCAAACCGAAACAGCCCCAGCCAGGGAGTGTTGTCGGGCCCTACGGATGCCATCAACCAAGCTGAAAAACTATGCCGGCAAAACGGATTTAGAACCATCCGTCTTCCGGTTTCCGCTGCCTTTCACAGCAGTTTGGTAAAAGAAGCCCAAAAGCCTTTTTCACAGGCCATAGAGAAGATCGACCTCGTTCCTTCGGAAATCCCGGTATTTTCCAATGCCACCGGCGCCCCCTACCCTGCCGACGCTGAAAAAGCAAAAGAACTGCTGGCCGGACACCTGTTATCCCCTGTCGATTTTGTCAGCGAAATTAAAAACTTATTCAAATCTGGTGCACGAACGTTTGTTGAGATCGGCCCGAAATCGGTTTTGACCGGCCTGGTAAAATCCATATTAAAAGGTCAAAATTTTCAGGCAATTGCCCTTGACGCTTCTCAAGGAAAACGGCCCGGAATCGCGGATCTTGCCCGAACGCTCTGTCAACTGGCATCCCTGGGACATTTTGTGGATTTAAGCTGCTGGGAAGAACCGTACACTGAAACCAGAAAACAGCGGATGAGCATACCCATTTCAGGGGTGAATTACAGAGCACAGAAATCAGAGGTCAGAGGTCAGAGGTCAGAGGTCAGA
>MAXL01000350.1 GCA_001751005.1 Desulfobacterales bacterium S5133MH16 | reverse complement strand
TCCGCAACCCCCAGGATTTTAGCCTCAATTAGTATTTCTTTACCTAAAAGCCCATTAGGATATCCGGAACCATCCATTCTTTCGTGATGTTGAAGAATAATTTGAGAAAGAGGCCATGGAAATTTTATTGAGTTCAATATATCATAACCGACTTGAGAGTGATTTTTAATAAGCTCAAATTCCGTTTTGCTTAATCGACCTGGCCTACTGAGAATTTCTACAGGAATTGCTATTTTGCCGATATCATGAATCACCCCGGCCATACGAATTCCTATTATCTTATCTTCCGGAAAACCCATTTTTTTTGCTATGGCGCTGGCCAGATCAGACACCCGTTGCTGATGGCCGGATGTATATGGATCTCTATATTCAACGGTCATTGTCAAGGCAAAAATAGTCCCTTCCAGTGTTTTTTGTATTTCAGCGGTGCGTTCTTCCACTTTTTGTTCCAGGTTCTTGCGGTAAGTTCGATCTGCAATTTCAAGCTCTCGACGGCGCAGAGAATTACGGACGTTAATGATCAACTCATTCGAGTTAAAAGGTTTAATTATATACCCATAAATTCCTGCCTCCATGGCTGTTTCGGCAGTTTTGGGATCATCTACCGCTGTCACCATTATTGTCGCTGTATCCGGATATTCGGTTGCAACATATCGGATGAAATCAATGCCTGACTCCCCCGGCATAGTTACATCGCATAAGATCAGCTCAAAATTCCGATCTTTAATTAATTTACGGGACTCTGCAGCATCAGCAGCCAGGGTGCATTCGTATCCACCCCTTAAAAGCATCCGTTTTAACAGGTGGCGGACGGACTCTTCATCATCTACAACCAGGATGTTAGTCATTCTCGTTACTCCTTGCTATCAATTATCACTGTTTCTATGGAGATATACCTCGAAAGGCTACAACTGTCCTTGCCAACTTCCTTTCAGGTTTTTTTATCCATCCCGCTGCCGGGCCAAAAAAATTGCTTTTTCCACAGCCTTCTTAATTTCTTCTATTTTCTTACGTAAGAATTCATCCTTGATGACATTCATTAATGCAAGCTCGGCATTCCCCATTATGACGGTCAGCAGGTTGTTAAAGTCATGGGCAACACCGCCGGCCAGAGTACCGATGGCCTCTATTTTCTGGGACTGGCGGAGTTGGGCTTGCATTTCCTTCATTTTTTTCTCTACCTGCTTCTGGTTGGTGATGTCATAGTAATGTTCGATTCTACCTCCGGTGTAAAGTCCTGATTGAACAGGTTGACTTCTGTGTTCAAGCCAACGTTCTTCACGTTCGCCATTAGCTATCACATGACACTCGAAACGCTCTATATAGGCATTATCATCATAGGCAGCGAATATCTTATTAACAAAATTATCCGGATCCTCAAAGATATTTTTGATTCTTTCGAGAATTAGCTGCCGTTTATTCTTTCCGATAATCTCGTCCCTTTTTAAGCCAAAGAAGTCTTCCAATGCCCGGTTCACCAAAACAACCCTGAAGTCAGAATCCAGGATAAAGATGCCGACCGCTGAACTGTCAAGCACATCATCAGTCAACGAGCGATACTTCTCTTCGCTTTCCCGTAGCGCCTCCTCTGCCTGCTTGCGTCGAGTTATATCGCTTATAATGTGCACAGCGCCGGCAAGATTTCCTGTTTCGTCTGTTACAGGATCGACAGCGATATTGAGCCATTTGTCATCAATCCTCAAAACGAGGGTTTCTCTGCAGAGAGTTTTTTTCATGCGTAAAATTGGGCAACCCTTTATAGGTTTATCCGTTCCATGTATAAGTTCCTGGCAGGTACCGCCGATTATTTCTTTGGAAGATTTTTTCAGAAGACTTTCCATTGCCTTGTTGCATTGCAAAATTTTCCCAGTCATGTCCAAAAGACTAACAGCGTCATTAATGACATCAAAGGTCGTCTGCCATTGTGCTAAAGAGACTTTCGGCAACATCTTTTTTTGATTGATTTTTTTGTGCGTTGGATTTTCAGCCATCATACATTCCTTTTGTCAGCCTCTGAAAGTCTATATTTCAATGATACCTACAACCGCGCCCGTCATACAGGTGGCAAGAGTGCCTGCAATTATTGAACGAAACCCCAGTGAAACTATTTCATTCCGTCTCTGTGGAACTATAGTGCCCATACCTCCTATCATAATTCCAAGACTTCCCGGATTTGCAAAACCGCACATTGCATATGTCATAATCAACAGGCTTTTAGGGCTTAATGTACCTTCTGCCAGACGGCTCATGTCAATATAAGCAATAAATTCGTTTAGAATAGTTTTGGTGCCAAGAAGCGATCCTGCAGTAAACGCCTCATCCCATGGAATACCCATAAGCCAGACTATAGGGGACATCACACAGCCCAAAATCAGTTGAAGGGTAACTTTTCTGCCAAAAATTTGCGGCAAAAGACCAAGCAGCAGATTCACAAGATGTACCAGAGCCACAAGAACTATTAACATTGCAATGATATTGACAAGAAGCTGTACACCCTGAATAGTCCCTTTGGTAATTGCATCCATAGG
>MAXL01000349.1 GCA_001751005.1 Desulfobacterales bacterium S5133MH16 | reverse complement strand
AGTTTCACAATCAATGGAAAAAAGATAGGCACCGTAAGCAAAATAATTGCCATGGTTTCAATAACACAGCCAAGGACTATGAACGTCAATAAAACAAGAACAAGAATTGCATATCTGTTGACAGGGAGGCTGCCGACATATCCTGCCAGATCGAAAGGAATTCTTGTCACGGTGAGGAAGTACCCAAGAAGCATGGCACCTAATATAATAGCAAATACCATGACTGATGTTTTAATAGAAGTAGAAAGGCTTTCCTTAAAAGCCTTCAAGGACAATCTCTTTTTGAAAATGGCGAAAAGAAACGCCCCGAAGGCACCGATCCCTGCGGCTTCTGTCGGTGTAAAAGCGCCTATATAAATGCCGCCTATAACGACTATGAACAGGGTCAGAACCTCCCATGTCTTTGAAAGGGCCTTCATTTTTTCCATGAAATTCGTTTTTGGTCCTCTGGGACCAAGCTCTGGCTTAAACCTTGTCAATATCGCGATGACAAGCATATAAAAAACTGCCTCCATCACCCCTGGGATAAACCCGGCGAGAAACAGCTTGCCGATGGACTGCTCGGTAATAATCCCGTAAATGATTAGGATCACGCTGGGAGGTATCAGGATACCCATACTCCCACCGGCAGCGACAGCGCCCGTGGCAAGAGCTGGGTCATATTTGTATTTCTTCATCTCCGGCAGGGCCACCGTCCCCATGGTAGCGGCGGTTGCCATGCTGGACCCACTGATCGCGGCAAAACAGGCACAGGCCCCGACTGTTGCCATGGCCAATCCCCCGCGCAGATGCCCAAGCCATTTATAGGCAGCCCCATACAGATCTTTGCTCAACCCTGCAGAGAATGCAAAGGCGCCCATAAGAATAAAGAGCGGTATGACACTCAGGCTATGGGAAGCAAAGGTCGAATAAGGGACTGTCTTCAAAAGCCCAAGGGCGGGACCGACACCAACAAGATAAGCAAAGCCCAAAAAACCTATCAGGCCCATACCAAAGGCGATCGGCATTCTTGAAAAGAGAATTATCAAAAGAACGCCAATACTGACAAAACCTGTCATCGTTGGTGTCATTTGGATGCCGCCTCGGATAGATATCGGAAAAGATTAGTCAAGAGTACCATACAAAGTACCGCAAAACCGATGGCCACTACGACTATGAAGGGATATGCGGGGATAAAGAGGACTGCAGATTCCAATTTGGAATGAAAGTTTTCCTTTATGTAAAGAACGTTTTGCCAGGTTATGAGTATAAAAAGGCCGAGGCTGAGAAGAGAGGTAATACTTTCAATTATGGCCTGTGTTTTCTCGGAAAACCTGGCGACCACCAAGTCGACGCTCACGTGGCCGCCCATCACCGCGCAATAGGCTATTCCAAAAGAGACCAGGATGGCCATCATAAATTCTATCAATTCATAAGAACCGGTTATCGGGCGGTTGAAGACATAGCGAAAAATCACATCCATCGCAGTTAGGAACATCATAAGGACAAGGATACCCATTGCTATACTCTTGAGCACACTAACGATGGGATGTGTTACCCTGCCGATCAAATTTGCTGTTTTTTCTAACCACATTTTGTGTATACGCCGCTGTTCAAGATTCAAACTCTTACCTTAGAAAAATGAATAACGACCGACAGCGTTTTCAGAAGACCTTCTTGCGCTTATAAAAAAAGTGGGCGTTCACAGGTTCAGGGTTACCTTTCTTTTTTTAACCTTGCTCGTAGGACGGCCTAAACCTGCCCGCCGGACGCCAGGCGGGTTTTCGTTAAACCATGAACCACTGAACCCGTGAACGGTTATTAATAAGGATACACGGAAAGGTTAGTCCCCTGCCAGTCGCATTACCCAATCAGTCTCGCAGTTTCTGTTAACCGGAAACTAACCTCCCATGATCTGTTGCCACCTACTTGAGCATATCGAGAGTGGAATTTAGGATTTCTTGAGCTTCGGAGTGTCCTTTACCTTTCATCCTTTTTACCCAGTTGGTCCACACGGGTTTACCACCTTTGTCTTCCCATTTCTTAAGCTCATCGGCGGGGGGGGTATATTCAACAATTTTAATACCGGAGTCCTTCGCCTTCATGAAAACCCCTTCCTTGGCGCTGTCATGATAATTTGCCCCGAAGAATTTAGCTGCCTCCAGGCCGCTGGCACTTGTCATTGCCTCTTGGACATCTTTCGGAAGGCTGTTCCATTTATTTTTATTAATGGATATTGAGAAGTAAACGCAGCTCAAAGGCGCGTAGGTGAAATATTTGGCAACCTCATAAAGCCTGAATGAGTAAATCGCGTCCCACGGAGCGCCCATTCCATCTGTGACACCTTTTTGCATGGAGATATAGTTCTCGGGCATAGGGATGGACATCGGGACCGCACCGAGGACCTTCATCTGCTCTGTGGGTGGACCTCCGGTTGTTCTTATCTTCATCCCCTGAAGGTCCGCCAATGTCTTAACCTGCTTTTTAGTGGTTATCAGATGATAAGGCGCCGACGTAAAAAGGAGGAGAACATGGTTGTCTTTGAACCCTTCACGGACCTCCGGGTATTTTTCATAGAGTCTCCATAGTACTTCACTCCCCTTTTCGGCATTTTTTATCGGCAAGCCCGGGAGGGTCACCACATCAGCCAAAGGAGTCATACCGGGCCAGAAGCCATGAAAACACCAACCCATGTCCGCGATACCGTTTTTAACGGCGTTCCAGGCATCTCTCCCTTTGGACAATGTCTGTGAATAGTATACTTGTATCTTAACCTTCCCTTTGGCGGCCTCTTCAACCTTTTTTATCCAAGGCTGCAAAGCGTGAGTCGAGCCCCATCCGGCTTCCGGATTTTGGTCGGTCAAGGTCAGAGTTATGACCTTGGCTGATGAGAGGCAGGGCAATGCAAAAACGAGACAGATACCAATACATAAAGCCATAAATACCTTTTTCATAATAACCTCCTTTTGAACGTCTTGATTAAATGTTAGCAAAAAAAGACCAGTCCACCATGTACCAACGTTTCCCTCCTTTCTTTTTTTTCTATTCCAATAGCCTTGGTTGCTCAGAATTCCTTCATACCCCTATTTTGTTAAAAGGATCTTTTATCGATGACCCGTTTAGCCTTTCCAGCCTCTGGGACAGGAATAGTGCCTGATGAGACCAGTTGTACCTCGGGTTTTGCCAGTAATTCCGCCTGGAGGGAATTAACGATTCGAGCCTGTAGTTCATAGGATTTTTCGCCTTTTAAAAACGATTCCCTGACCTCTACCTGTATGATCATCCTGTCCACGTCGTTCTCGGTTTCAAGGACAACCAGATAGGTTTCCTGCACCTCGGGAATTTCCATGAGGACCTTTTCAATTTGCAGGGGAAATATGTTGACCCCTTTCCAGATGATCATATCATCAACCCTTCCCTGAATTCGGGAAATGCGGCAATGGGTTCTGCCACATTTGCAGGGCTCTTGGATAAATGAGGCAAGATCCTGGGACCGATACCTGATCAAGGGCATGGCTTCCCTCTGAAGCGTTGTGTAAACCAGTTCTCCCACCTCACCCATTGGAACCGGCTCGTCTCCTTCAGGATCAATGATTTCTACTATATAACTGTCCTCCCAAATGTGCAGCCCATCCTTCAGGTGGCATTCAAAGGAAACACCAGGGCCGTTCATTTCCGAGAGCCCGTATGAATTATAGGCGTCAACATCATAGAAGGTCTCGATTCGCTTCCGGGTTTCTTCGGAATGAGGCTCAGCGCCCAGGAAGAAAATTCTGAGTTTTGTATCTCTCTTTGGGTCAATGCCCATATCTTTGAAAACCTTCATAAGGTAAATGGCAAAGCTCGGCATGATGTGGGTCACCGTTGTGCCGAAATCCCGCATCAGGTTGACCTGTCTCCTGCTGTTGCCGGCGCCGATCGGTATGGTCAAGGTTCCTAACTTTTGTGCGCCGTAATGAAAGCCCAGTCCTCCCGTGAAAAGGCCGTAGCCTGCCATGTTCTGGAAGATATCCCTTTTTCGAACCCCCACACCATAAAGGCAGCGTGCGACCAGATTGCTCCATGTGTCTATATCCTTCTCTGTGTGGAGCATGGCAACAGCTCTTCCCGTTGTCCCCGAGGATGCGTGGACTCTTACACAATCGTCCTTGGGGACTGCCAACAGTCCATATGGCCATTGGTTCCGCAAATCATCTTTTGTTGTAAAAGGAAGACTCTTTATGCAATCGATAGATTCTATTTTGTCAGGATCTGTTGATGCGGCCTTGAATTGCTCTTCATAAAACGGCACAGTCTGCGCCTTTTTGATTGTCTGTCTCAGTCTTTTGGCCTGGAGTTTCTTTAGGTCTTGAGTGGGGAGGGTTTCAATCTTTTTCTCCCAGAATGAAAATTCTGTTGGGCTCTTCTTTACCATACTGTCATTGTTCCTTTCATATATCCTAAATCTGACGAAATTCTCTTCGCACTCTCAATGACCATATCAATCAATTTCTGTCTGTTATTGTCACATATTCTGTCTCTGGGTCCAGCTATCGTGAGTCCTGAAACTAATTTCCCTCTATGATCAAAGATTGGAGCTGCAACCGCCCCTGCCCCTGAATCAACTTCTGAATCACTCATCGCATACCCCTGGTCTCGGATTGATTTCAGCTCCTTCTCTAACTCCGCCGGGTCTGTAATGGTGTTTTCATTTAAAACAGCAAGACCTCTACCTTTAATCATGTCATCAATAAAAGCGTCGTCTTGATAAGCGAGCAATATCTTTTGTGAAGCCCCTGCATGCAAAGGTATGGTCGCCCCTCGTTTAATCGTTAGTTTGACCATTTTTGGGCTTTCTATCTCCTCCACACATAGTGCTTCCCAACCATGGACTACGGTTAATATCACGGTTTCTCCCGATCGTTTGGATAGAGAGTATATATGGGGGGCAGCAATATTGAGAACCGTCATCTTCGCAGCCACTAAATTCCCCATTTTGAAGATAGTCAAACCCAATGAAAACCTTTTGGTGTCCGGGTCTTTTGAAACAAATCCTTTTCGTAGAAGCATGTCCAGATATTTGTAAGTGGTACTCAGGGGCATGTTGAGATGCTTAGATATTTCATAAGCCGAACGATCCTGATGCTCCATATCAAATGAGCAGAGGATATCGATGGTTTTTTCCAGGGAAGTAAATGATTTGGACATGATTTTTTCTCATATTATGAGAATATCTTTTAATATATGTAGAAATTAATGTAGGGATATCAGAAAGTCAAGAAAAAAATCCCTTTGGAATCCAACTGCGGGATCATAAGAGCCATTACCTAAATTATTAAAAGAATTTCTTGACATTAAGAAATATTTATTTTAGCTGTTCGATTATTAAGATTTTCGAGGGAAGGTCAAAATGGTTAGCGAAAAAAAGAAAGCCATTCTAAAATCCGCCGAAATGCTATTTTCCACCCATGGTTTCAACCAGACAACGGTTGCGGATATTGCCCAAGAATCTGGTATTCACGAGGCATCCATTTATTCATATTTCGGTAATAAGAGAAACATTCTATTCGCCATCTATGCAAATTATCTCCAAAATGCCATAGAATCACTAAAAGAACACTTTCAAGGCATGAAAGAACCAGGGCCCAAGCTCAGGAAATCGATATGGCATTATCTGGATGACATGAAGAATAACCAGTACTACGCCAAGACCCTGATGATGGCACAAAGGGAAAACCCGGATTTCTATAGTTCTGAACAGGTCAGATACATAAAGGAGTACTCGAGTCTTGTGTTAGGCGTCGTTATTACAGGACAAAAAGAAGGATTCTTCCTCAAAAATCTCAGCCCCCGCTTAATCCGAAACATGGCTATGGGAACCTGCGTGTTTACTGTCTTTGATAGTTTGATCCATAATCGCCCCTATGACCCTAACGAAATGTCGGATATCATTTATCAGTTGGTTATCAACGCCACATGCGTCGATTCCCCAGTCGCAGAAAACAGTGTGAAAATGACAAGGAGTGAGAAAGCGGAGCTCCGCAGATCCCAAATCATTGAGACCTCCATTCAGGTTTTCTCCAATAAGGGTTTTTCAAACGCTACCATATCGGAAGTAGCTAACCATGCCAATCTGGGCGATGCGACTCTTTATGAATACTTTGATAACAAAGAGGCCATTCTTATGGGCACAGCAGAGACCTATCTTCAGAATCTGGTCTCGGATGAAGATATTAATTTGCGGAATTCCTCAGAACCTGAAAAAGCCCTGCGAAAGCTGATATGGCGCTGGATATGGCAATTGTATACATATAAGGAGTTTTCCCGGGTCCTGGTTTTGGAGCTTTTTCGGAATATAAGGTTTTATTCCAGTCCTGGGTATGAATATCTTGTGGCCTTCCATGAAAAAATCCGGGAAACGGTCCAACAGGGCCAAAAGGAAGGCATTTTTATTGAGGATGTTCCGTTTCCCACATATTTTCATATGATTACAGGTACTTTTGATCAATTCCTTCTGTCACAATTCCTTTTGAATCGGCCTCCTCTTGGAATTGCGGAACTGAATGATACTGTGGATTCATTTGTTCGAGCAATTAAAACCCGGAAAAATCCATAGATCTGACCTTGGCTTTCTACTCTCTTTAATCAAGAATCTACTTGAGCGAAAATGCTCAATTGGACGTTCATTGTTATTCGTTATAGGAGTTATTATGAGTAAGAGTTATGTGACGTGCACCATAGAAGAAAATATTGCTGTGATTACCATTGATAAACCTCCGGTCAATGCACTTAATCCTGTTGTGACCCAAGAACTTAGTTCTATTTTTGATCGGCTGTCTGTCAATAGCGATGTTAAAGCTGCTGTCTTAGCAGCCAAAGGCAAGGCTTTTGTGGCGGGTGCAGAAATCAAGAGTTTTCCAGCTCTAAATCGTAAAACCGGTGAGGCCTTCGCACTCGCAGTCACTGAGATGCATCAAAAAATTGAAGAATTTGAATGGCCGGTTATTGCTGCAATTAATGGCTTTGCACTGGGCGGCGGATGCGAATTGGCAATGACCTGCGATATTCGAATCGCATCGAGCAACGCCAAATTTGGGTTACCCGAGGTGACCCTTGGTCTTATACCCGGCGCAGGGGGTACACAACGCCTTCCCCGTTTGATACCGATTGGAAAGGCAAAGATGATGGTATTTTCAGGAGAGCCTATTGACGCTGTCGAAGCGGAAAGAATTGGTCTGGTTGATCAGGTCGTTGAACCGGGTCAAGAACTGGACGAGGCAAAGAATCTTGCCCGAAAGATCCTAAAAAACGGACCCATAGCCATCCGGTTTGCCAAAAAAGCTATAAACCGGGGACTGCAGATGTCACTTCACGATGCACTGCTAATGGAGGCCACGCTTTTCGGTGAGTTATTTGAGACAGATGATGCAACAGAAGGGGTAAAGGCTTTCTTGGATAAACGAAAACCCGATTTTTTGGGAAAGTAAGCATCACGATAGGGATTACAACAGAAAAATGATCTGTTCTGGTATGAAAAAGAAAGTGCACTGAATAAGATTCTAAGCACTTCATTGAACTATAGTTCAATTTTTTATTCATTTGAATGAAATAGGAGGCAAGGCTATATGAAAAAAATCGCAGTTATCGGAGCTGGCACTATGGGGGCTGGGATAGCCCAGATTGCCGTGGAAGCTGGTTATCAGGTGGGTTTGAGAGACATTAAGGATGAATTTGTTGAACGGGGGATTGGCACAATCAAGCAGTTTATCAGCAGGAAGTTGGAAAAAGAAAAAATTAATAGAGAACAATATGACAACATTATGGGTCGCCTTTATGGGACAACAGATCTCAGGGATGCCCTGGATGGAACCGAACTGGTAGTAGAGGCGGTTCTCGAAAAAATGGATCTCAAAAAAAAAGTATTCAAAGAGATAGGGGAACTGTGCGATGAGAATGTAGTTCTTGCAACAAACACATCCACCT
>MAXL01000348.1 GCA_001751005.1 Desulfobacterales bacterium S5133MH16 | reverse complement strand
TTGAAGGCGGGATTTATTGAGGGAGGTCCGGACACTGAATATGGTGAAAAGAAAAACGATTGTCGGGTAGAATTCAGAGTGCGGTATTATTTTGATGCTGTGAAGGTGTTTGAACGGATAAAGAAAAGGTCATAAACGACACTTTCCCCAACACGATAGTTCATGAATCAATTTGGCATTCCATAGTGAACCTTATGTTTGTTGCTTTCAGAAAATAAGCTCTTTTTCCGTGCCCGCACAGAAAACCCACACTTGGAGTATATTCTGTTCATCCAAAAGATAGAATCCAGACCTTTATCGTTGTAAATAGACTCTAAAGTAAAGGCCAAGTTTTTCCATGCCTGCGTTAAGCCGCATTGATCACCGGATCTGTATCATCTAAATATTCTGTTTTTGTATGATGATATCTGCAAAAGGAGCAAATTGCAGATTAGTAATGGAAAGCACACGAATCTGATCTGTCCGAATATTTGGGATAACTCCATATTGCACGTGTATCTCGATTGTCGATAGCTGCTTAAACGAAATTCCACAGGGATAGCCATAAGGAACGTAATCACATCATCTAAGACCTTGTATGATTAAAAAAAAATAAAATAGAAAAAAGGGGGGTATGGGGGGTTACAGGAGGGCCTTGTTGATCTTTTTCCACAGGTCTGAAGGCTCAGACAGTTTTTTCCCGTCTATGCTCAGCACCGGTACAGCGCCAATCAGAGAATTTGTAATCATTATTTCGTCAAAACTGAATAAATCTTCTAAAAATACTCTTTTACTCTCTATGGTAAAGCCCCGCCCGCTGAGAAATTTACAGACTACAGTATCCATAATGCCCGGCAAAACATGCAAAGAAACAGGTTTGGTTACGGTGTTATTCTTTATCAGCAGTATGTTGGCCGTATTGGTTTCTGAAACCGTATTGTCCGGGTTTAATATCAATGCTTCGTCGGCGTTTCGGGCCTTGGCCCATTTTCCGGCCAGAAAATAATATAAATAATTCAATGTTTTATGATCAGCCAAAGGAGTTTGACGCGGGTGCGGATATACAGCAAGGTTTAATCCCTTCACCTTTTTTTCTGCCAGGCGATGGGTATATGGCCTGGCGAAAACCAGAAGCGTATGATTAAAAGGGGGGACTTCCCTGTCTCCTCTGGTGGCGATCATCTTTACGGCTGCGGTTTTATTGAGCAGCCTGTTTTGGACAATCACCTGATTAATAATTTCATCCCAGGTCAAATCCGGTGGTTTTTCAGCAAAAAGATGTTCCCAGGTATGATTAAATCTATCAACATGCGCTTTGAGGTGCCCGGGATTCCCTTTGTCAACCCTTATGGTTTCAAAAAACCCGTAACCGTATTGAAATCCCTGGTCCGTAACCGGTATGCCGGCCTGATCTAAAGGTTCGAGGGCTCCATTGATCCATACATAGTCTTTATTTACAGATTGTTTTTCTTTTCCTTTAAAAACCTCCATCAGTGTCCTGCCTTTATGTAGGGTTTCTTCATATTCATCAAGCGGATCAGAGTCGAAGACAATACCCCCGCCCACCGAGAAGATAATTTGCCCGTTGTATATTGTGGCAGTGCGGATAGCTATGGATAAATCCATGGTGTCGTGGAAACTGATATAACCGATGGAGCCGGTATATATATGGCGCCGGTCAGGTTCAAGTTCGTCTATGATTTCCATGGTTCTGATCTTGGGACAACCGGTGATCGAGCCGCCGGGGAAAGTTGCCTTAAGAAGGTCAACAGAATCGCGGCCCTGATCCAATATTCCTTCAACAATAGATACCAGGTGATACACATTCTGGTAAGCTTCCAGTCTTTTGTGCTCCATTACACGGACAGATCCGACCCTGCAGACCTTCCCAATGTCGTTACGCAACAGATCCACAATCATTGAAAGCTCGGCATCATCTTTTTTGCTTTGTTTTAATTCCCGGCTAAGTTTTTTATCTTCCAACGGTGTTTTTCCCCTGGGCCGTGTCCCCTTAATAGGTCTGGTTTCAACCTGTTGGCCGGTTTGCAGTAAAAACCGTTCCGGAGATGTGGAGACAATATGGTGGTCGCCTGCATGGATGTAAGCGAAAAAAGGGGCAGGATTGTTATTATAAAGTGTTTTAAACAGACTGAACGCATCCCCTTGAACATCCATTTCAAAACGCTGGGACATATTGGCCTGATATATGTCTCCCGCCGCAATGTACTCTCTGATTTTCTTAATGGCATTCATGTAATCGGCCTGGGTGAAATTAGACTTAAATCCGCCGGCATCCCCGCTAAAACTCCCGTTTTTAGGCGGTCTGTCAGAAATGATGCGTTTAAACGCAGCAAGATCCTTCTCTAAATTGTTTTTTCCGGCAAATTTACGTTCCGGTATACAAAACCGAGTGGTATCATTGGCTTTATCATGAACAACGATGATTGACGGCGCCATAAAATATATATGTGGTAGACAGAGACTGTCTATGGATGTGCGCGGAAGCTTTTCCAGGCAGTCTTTCAGGTCATAGGCCAGGTATCCAAAAAGACCGGCATATATCGGTTTGGGTAAATCAGATTGATCCGGGTCAAGATCATTCACGCAGAAGGCTTTTAATATCATGCGGAGGGTATCAAAGGGATCGGCCTTAAAATCAAAAGAGTGATTTTCAACCGTAATGGTCATGTTATGACCCCGTCCTGAAAATACCAGCCATGGTTTTGCCCCGAGAATATGGTATCTTGCAGAATCAAGATCACCCCCGCTCATCAGAACCGTTGTACCGGGCATTGATGCAAACCGGGCTGAAAAATCGATAAACGGTTCGGACAGAGAAATAGGTTCGGTATAAATACCGGTTATATGTCCCGCGATTTTTTTGATTTCTTCCATAATTATATTTTCTTAGAAATTTGCGTTACGCATACCGGAATCCGAAATCGCCAAAGGTCCCAGATTCAGAAAATTTTCCACAAGCAAAAAGCCGTTTTCCGTAAGAAAACTTTCAGGATGGAACTGAACCCCATGAAGTGGATATTCAGGATGAGACATTCCCATGACTACACCATCCGGGCTGTGCGATGTTATGACAAGTTCGGTCTGACTGAATTTTACCATCAGGGAATGGTAACGGGCAGCCGGAAAAGGCGAGGTTATCCCTTGAAAGATACCATAGTTGTTATGCTGAACCATACTGGTTTTCCCGTGCATGGGCAACGGAGCACGGACCGTACGTCCGCCAAAAGCTTCATTCATGCATTGCATGCCGAGACATACGCCGAAGATGGGGACTTTATCGAAAAAATTTTTGATTAAATCGATTGAAATCCCGGCATGAGAAGGATCTTTGGGACCGGGACTGATGAGAACATAGTCAGGTTTGAGCCTTGTAATCTGCTCAATCGTTATCATGTCACTTCTATGCACTGTGATTTCAAGGTCATAATGCATAAACATCTGGACGAGATTGTAAGTAAAAGAGTCGTAATTATCAATGACAAGCAGTTTGGCCATGCCCAGATCCCAAAATTAAAAAAGCCACCCCTGTGAGTCTGGGTGGCTTAAAGCCTATTACATAACTCAAATAATAAAACTGTTCCGCTTATATATTGGTGTTTTGACGCTATAAAAAAGAAACCGGCAAATTTTTTCTCATCTAATATACAAAACTCTAATGCAAGTCAAGAAAAATACCGGTAACGGGTCAATAAATTATGGAGAAATTACTACTTAGTGTCCATCCAGAAATGGTAGATTTTGGTTTCCGGCAAGGCCCGAGCGAGGTTTCAACTGCAGGCATAGCGCGCTATTTCGAGGATTGAAAACGAGCGAGAACGCCGCCGGGGGCCGAAAGATGCCGTTTATGGATGGATACTACTTAAACAAACGAACCCACGATTGAAAAGTGATTACCTTGTCAGCACCGTATGGCTCAAGGCGGCGTAAGATATCTTCAACAGATTTTTCATTTACTATCAGATTGCCATTTTTGGAAAAAAACTTGTCAGCAAAACATATAACCTGTTCCTCTATGGAAACAGGAACCATATCATATTGGGGCAGCGGGAGGTTATGACGCTTTATTTCTTCAGCAGTTATGCCGACACCCACATGCCGTTCGCATACAAGTGCATGTTTCGGCAGTCCCTTGCCTTCAAGAATTTCTCTTCCCAGATATCCATGACAGACATAGGGATGTTTTCCAGTACAGCCGAGTTCCGGAGTATGGGTCAGGAAAATGCCGATGTCGTGCAGCATGGCGGCTTCCCGGATAAAATTAAGATCCGGGTTAAGATGGGATACTTTTTGGGCGGCACTTACGGCTTTATCCGCCACCTGTGTTCCATGTTGTACGAGAAGGTTATAGGTTCTGGTGCCGGGTTGGTAAAATTCAGCTATAATTTTAAGAGGATTCATATGATTGAATATTTTCGATTGAAAATTGAAAAATTAAGGGACTCTGCATAAACGGATGCTTCGCACCGGTTTATCCGGTTAGGTTTTACCTGAAAGCAGTACCCCCTCTATAAAAAGATCCAGCCCTCCATCGAGAACACTGTTTACATTGCCTACCTCAAGGTTTATGCGGTGATCCTTAACCATTTGATAGGGATGCATTACATAAGACCTGATTTGATTTCCCCATGCAATTTTGTTCTTGCTTCCGTGAATTTCCTGCAATTTTTCATCCTGCTTCTGCTTCTCAAGCTGGTAAAGCCGGGCTTTAAGCACCTTCAATGCAAGTTCTTTATTTCTATACTGGGATTTTTCCTGCTGGCACTGGACAACTATTCCGCTGGAAAGGTGGGTAATGCGAACCGCGCTGCTGGTTTTGTTGACATGCTGACCACCGGCGCCGCTGGCCCTGTACACATCGACACGTAAATCCTTGTCATCAATTTGGACAACGATTTCGTTTTCGAGTTCCGGATAGACAAACACGGAGGCAAAAGAGGTATGCCGTTTGCCGCTTGCGTTAAACGGTGAAATTCTTACCAGGCGATGAACCCCTTTTTCTGCCTTTAGATATCCATAGGCATAGTCACCTCCGGCCGTGAACGTAACGCTTTTGATTCCGGCTTCATCTCCGGGCTGGAAATCAATCACATCTAGTTTAAACCCCTTGCGTTCGATCCAACGTGTATACATCCTGAAGAGCATTTCCGCCCAGTCCTGAGCCTCGGTTCCTCCTGCTCCCGCATTAATGGAAATAATAGCGTTGTTCCGATCATTGGCGCCATCGAGCATAAGGTCTATGGAAAGTTTTTTTATTTTTTTGTCAATTGCTTGTATTTGCTGGGAGACTTCTTTTATGGTATCAGCATCTGACTCTTCAATGGCAAGATCAAGCAGGATCTGACTTTCTTCAAGATCGGTGTAAAGTTTATTAATTGATGCCACCTTACCAGAGATCAATGTTCGTTCTTTTAAAACCAGCTTGGTGGCTTCGGGGTTATCCCAAAAATCTTTTTTGGCAATCAGAGTCTCGATTTCCTCAAGCCTTTTTTCTTTTTCGGCAAGGTCAAAGACACCCTTTCAATTGTTCTAATTTCAGAAAATGCTCCTTGATGTTTTCCTTGAGTTCTAAACTCATTTTTTACCTCCTATGGTAATTTCCATTTTGTTCTATTATAATCCGTTTTGTTCTATCTTTCAACTCTTGTTTAGGCTTAATTCGAATATTTCCGAATTAAATAACCCCAAAATCCTGCAACCAGCGTTACCCCAAGACATGCCATGGCAAACAGATCTCCAAAGCGGGAATAAAAGGTCGTTTCCTCGAGCATGGGCACGGACCGAGTTATTGTTGCGTCCTCAAAAAGCGGTGTGGCGGCGATAACCTTGCCACAAGGATCTATAAATCCGCTGATACCGGTATTGGCAGCGCGTATAATTGATCTTCTGTTTTCCACGGCCCGGAGAATCGTCATGGAAAAATGCTGATTTGGAGCACTGGATCTGCCATACCAGGCATCATTGGTGATATTAACCAGTACCGACGCATGGTTTTTTACCATAGCTCTGGAAAGATGCGGAAAAATTATTTCATAACAGATCTGAATGCCTAACCGGAGATCTCCCCATTTAATTGTTTGCCCTTTTATGCCCGGGTTAAAGTCTCCAACGCCCTCTACCATTTTTCCAAGAAACGGCAACCATTTTTTAAAGGGAATATATTCTCCAAACGGTACAAGGTGTGCCTTGTCATATCTGCCGTAAACGTTTCCTTCCGGGCCAATCAGGTAAGCGCTGTTATAATATTCAACACGATTTTTCCCGAGATTGAAAGAAGGGCTGCCGATTAGAAAGTCCGTGCCGGTATCGTGAACCCCCTTTTTAACCATTTCCGACAACCTAACATTGTGCAAAAAATAAAAAGGAGTCGCAGTCTCCGGCCATACCACAAGATCCGGCTTATGTTTTTTTGCCAACAGAGAAAGATTAATATATTTTTCTGTTGACGCGCGTTGAAACGCAGGGTCCCATTTTTTTGCCTGGTCGATATTTCCCTGGATAATTGCAACCTTTATAGAAGGGGAATGGGACATCAGTTTTTGAACGTATTGTATTCGCCATATTCCATAAAACCAGACAAAACAGAAAATCAAAGCCAAAGTAACTACCGATCCTGCAGCGAGCCTTGCTTTAACCTCTTTTTCTTGCCAGTCTTTTCCTGTCAGGTAGAGATATGCCAAGAAAATTGCTGCATTACTCAAGGCAATACAAAATGACACACCATACACACCGAAAATGTCTGAAATCTGAATGAGATGCAGCACGTTAAACTGTGTGTATCCGATCAACTCCCATGGGAAACCCGTGAAAAGGAATGAACGGATATATTCTAATGAAACCCATGTAAAAGGGATAAATAAGAAAAGGAATATGGGCCTTGGGGATAACCATGTTAAGACCATTGAAAATATTGCAACGTAAAGCGCCAGATAAGCCGATAACAGCAAAAGAACCGGCACGCTTACATAGAGAGGAAGGTGACCGTATGTTGACATGGTATGTGCCAGCCAGTATACCAGAGTAAGATAATGGGCAAGCCCGGCACACAGACCGATGTAAAAACCGTTTTTAGGGGAGAGGTTTCTTAATGCGGCCAGCAAGGGAACCAGGGCAAACCAGGCCAGCCATGAAAAGCCGGCCTTTGGAAAAGAAAGGGTAAGTAAGAATCCGCTTAATATGGCTAAAAAAAAATTCAGCCTGTCGAGTTTATCTTTTTTCAATTTTGATGAACGTGTAAAAAGTTTTTATGAACCACCTTGAGTTCCGCCCATTTCAATATCAAGGGAGATCTGTATGTTACCTGTGTTGTCTCCAAGCTGTTATCAGGCTTGGGCTGCACTTTTACAGGCTTCATCCATCCGGGCTTCGACATACCTGATTCCCTCTTCGTTGTATTCTTCCAGATCAAAGCATAACGCATCCTCGCCAAGAAGCCCGTCAGGCACAAAATCCCCGTTTTCATCAGGATCGGCAATCATCTCGTTATAAAAGCATACCGACAGCCACCGAGGGGTGTCTTCAA
>MAXL01000347.1 GCA_001751005.1 Desulfobacterales bacterium S5133MH16 | reverse complement strand
GATACTAGAAAAAAATGGATATTTTGAATCAGCAGAACCATGGACATTCAAAAGCACTCCTTTGACCTTGCATCGCTTTTTAAAGGTTATAGAAAATGACCAGATGATTATAGACCTTTTGGTAGCCGGAGAAGAAAAACATTTAAAAATTATTCGGAATGCTCTTGAAGCACATGGTGAACACGGAATTGTCCGTATAGCTGAAAAATCTGATATTATTTGGTTAAAAAGGAAAAGAAACTCACTTCAAGACAAAGCTGACATTGAAAGGTTAAAAAATGAAGAAGATTGAAAAAGTATTTAGTCAGCTTAGCAAGCTTTACGAATTTAACAGGAAGCTTCAAACATATAGGCTGAAAAAAGAAAACAATAAGAGCAAACAAATCGTTCGAGCGGACAGCAAGAAGCGCAGTCGTTTTGGGTAATTATCAACAGAAATACGAAAGATTTTGCCGGGTCTGTCCTGAAGGTCTTCGATCCCAACGAGCTCCTATCTCAAATAAATGGATAGATATGGTTTAGCAAACAACAATTGACCAAACAAACAATTCAATAATGCCACAAAGGGCTGTCATCATTTTACCCAAATCGGGGGTGCGCTCATCTCGCGGATATTATACGGAATAGGAAAAAAGAAATTTTATGAAAAAAATGATTTTAATGTGTCTATCAAGCCGAGCATGACTGGAAAGTATGATATTAAACAAAGTGAAAATGGAATCTATATCAATACAGACGGACTTGGAGACATTTATATCAAGCCGGCAGATCTTGAATTGTTATATAAAACCTTAAAGGTCTTATGATTGATGTTAAACAAACGACAGCAATTCGGTAAAGAAAGTGAGTCCATAGCCATCAGGCATCTTAAAAAGAACGGGTACAAAATTCTGGAGCAGAACTACCGTAACAAGCTGGGCGAGATCGATATTATTGCAAAAGATAAGGATACGCTTGTCTTTATCGAGGTCAAAGCAAGAAAATCCGGTCGGTTCGGGAATCCCAAATGGGCCGTAACCACTAAAAAGCAGCGTAAAATTTCCATGGTGGCACTTTACTATTTGAAAGCCTCAAAACAACATAATGTCAAAGCAAGGTTTGACGTGGTAAGCATACTTTCCGCAGAAAAAAACCCTGATATAGAAATCGTTAAAAATGCCTTCCAACTCGCTTACACGTGAACCGGAAGGTAAAAATTATGGGGCCAATATCATCAATTAATACACCAGAACTTATTGAGAAGTTACGCTGTAAGTGTTAACCTGTTTAGATTATGGCACAAAATTCAATTCGCCGGAGTAAAGAGGATTTTATTTTGCAGTCAAACCCCAGCGATAAACCCGGGATACTTTACGTCGTTGCCACGCCCATAGGGAACAGAGACGATATCACCATAAGGGCGCTCAATATCCTCGGGCATGTCGATCTTGTGGCCGCAGAAGATACAAGACATACCGGCAGGCTCCTGGCACATCACAATATCAAATGTCATATGATCTCTTTTCATGAGCATAATGAAAATGACCGTACGCCGGATCTGATTAACAGGCTCAAAGCCGGATTATCGGTGGCCCTGGTATCAAATGCAGGCACACCATCCGTATCCGACCCCGGCTACAGGCTTGTAAAAGAAGCCGTCATAAACCGTATAAGGGTCAGCCCCATTCCCGGCGTGTCAGCCGCCATTGCCGCTCTCAGTGTTTCGGGACTGCCAACCGATTCCTTTGTTTTCATTGGGTTTCCCGCTAAAAAGAAAGCAAAGCGGCTTGATCAACTTAAAGATCTTGAAGGTGAAGGCAGAACCATGGTATTTTATGAATCTCCAAGGCGCATTTTGACATTTTTAAAGGAGATTATAACTGTTATGGGGGACAGGTACGGTGTGCTGTCCAGAGAGATGACCAAATTACATGAAGAATTTATTAGAGGATTCTTATCTGAAATTCTTTCCAGCTTGAATGCACGATCGGCAATAAAAGGCGAATGCACGCTTCTATTAACTGGATGTGAAGAGAATAAAGAAATTTCTATGAAGACCGTTAGAACCGAGATAATTAAAGCACTGGAGAAAAAACAAAGCAAACTATCCGACCTTGCCAAAGTCATCGCTAAAAATTACGGCCTTCCGAAAAATAAGGTATATGATGAGGCATTGAAATTGAAGCGCAAGATGCAAAGCCAAGAGCACGATTCGAATTAATAATGGAGACAAACCCGATACCCGATACCCGATACCCGATTATATATCCGGCAATTCTCGCTGTTCCTGATAAAGAACAACAGCTTAAAGGCAGGGAAAAGGTTTCCTTTCTAAGCAAACATGCCAGAAAAGCCCTTGAAATATCCGCCAAAAAGAGCCACGTCCAATTAACCTCTCTTAAAAAAGATGAAAAAGGCGTCCCTTTGCCTTTTAACGGGAATTACTGGTCTCTTAGCCATAAGCCCAAATATGTGGCGGGCGTAATTGCTTCAACTCCGATCGGTATTGATATCGAAAAGATCCGGTCCTGTTCAAAGGCTCTTTTCAGAAAAACAGCCCATGACAGCGAATGGGAACTTTCAGACACAGATCCATTTATCCTTTTTTATCGCTACTGGACGTCAAAGGAATCGGTATTAAAGGCTTCGGGAACCGGTATCAGGGATCTTTCAAAATGCCGTATTATACGGATAATCAACGATAATCATCTGGTAATAGACTACCGGAACCAAAAGTGGCTCATAGAACACTTTTATTTCGATGAACACATTGCATCTGTTGTCAAAAACGATTTTCATGTTGAATGGATAAATCAAGTGACCAGTTAGAGGAGATAAATACTATGGATATAACGTTTTACGGTGCTGCTCGGGAAGTTACCGGCTCAATGCACCTGATAGCCACTGAAAATGATCGCATACTGCTTGACTGCGGAATGTTTCAGGGTCGTCGCAAAGAAACCGAAGAAAAAAACAGGCGGCTACCCTTTGATCCGCAAAACATCACCAGCCTTGTCCTTTCGCATGCTCACATCGATCATTCCGGACGTATCCCATTGCTAACCAAAAACAATTTTTTTGGACGGATTGTCTGTACCCGTGCAACTCAAGATGCATGCAAGTACCTCCTGATGGATTCGGCTCACATCCAGGAATCAGACGCCAATTACCTCAATTATAAAACCTTGAGGTCCGTTTTATCTCAGAAGAAAATGTCACATGGCAAAAAAAGAAACGCAAAAAAAGAATTAAATGATATCAAAAAGATTTTAAAAAAAGACGGTCATCAACTCAACATAGAAAAAATCAACGAACTCATCCAAAAACATCACATGGACGCAGTCCGTCCGATTTATTCCATCGAAGATGCGAAACATGCCCTCAGTTTCTTTGAAGGTCATCCTTATCGTAACCCCATAGTCATCGGGAAAGACTCGAGCTGCACTTTTTACGAAGCAGGACATATTTTAGGATCTGCGATATCCATAATCAAGGTCATTGAAAACGGTCGTTCTCGCACAATCTGCTATACGGGCGATATCGGTCGATTTAATAAACCGATTATAAAAGATCCGGCGCTTCATTTTGAAGAGACCGACCGGGACATAGACCTGATGATTATGGAAAGCACTTACGGAAACCGCTTTCACGAACCGTTGCAAGATCTGAAACCCAGGTTAAAAAAAGTTCTTACAGATACCGTTGAACGGGGCGGAACGGTTATTATACCTGCATTTGCATACGGTCGTACTCAGGAACTTTTATATGTACTGCACGAACTGTATAATGACAATGAAGTTCAGCCCGTTCCAATATTCGTGGACAGCCCCCTGGCGACCAATATTACCCGTGTCTTCGGAGAGCATCCTGAAGTTTATGACCGCGAAACTCATGAAACTTTTCTTGCAAAAGGTAAAAATCCGTTTTTTTTTGACAAGATTCATTTTGTGGGTTCGGTCGAAGAATCCATGGCGTTGAACCGCGATCAGAAACCGCATATCGTCATCGCAGCCTCTGGAATGTGTGAAGCCGGGCGGGTTCTGCATCATTTGCGGCATAAAATCCATAACCCTCGGAATACGATTCTGATTGTCGGATATATGGCTCAAAATACCCTGGGTCGTCGTATTATTGAACAGGGCGCGAAATATGAGAAATCCGGTCGTACCGGTTCACCGCCCCTGCTGAAATTTTTCAACAAAGAATATCCTTTGAAAGCCCACGTGGTGAAATTGGGCGGTTTCAGCGCCCATGGAGACAGAAATGAAATGTTCCGTTTTCTTAAGGAATCTAACTTGCATATCAATAAGATTGCCGTGGTCCACGGTGAAGAAGATCAATCACTATCCTTTGCAAAATTTTTAAACAATCAAGGCTTTTCAGCAATTGTTCCCAAACCCGGGGATACGGTTCATATTGAATAATATAGATAATGATCAACCATACACCCCAAAATCAGGAACTTCCCTTTTTAGCCGCCATCTTTACCGTATTTCTGTGCGCATTATTCGGTGCCAACGCCGTTGCTATTAAAATCAGTCTTTCCGGACTGGGGGTGTTTACCACCGCCGGGCTCCGTTTCAGCATGGCCTCGGTGGCGGTTTTTATATGGGCTCGAATTACCGGCAGATCCTTTAAAATTAAGAGCGGTCAGGTTCATCAGCTACTGATTATCTCCATGATGTTTACGGTGCAACTATCACTGTTTTATCTCGGAATCAGCAAAAGTAATGCTTCCCGAGCAACCCTGATGGTCAATTTGCAACCATTTTTTACGCTTTTTCTTGCTCATTATTTCATTCCCGGAGACCGGATTACCAAACGAAAGACCCTGGGTATCCTGCTTGGATTTGCCGGTGTGGTTTTTGTATTTCTGGAAAAAAAGGGAGTCACAGCCGATTTCCAGGTCGGGGATCTAATAATCCTTTTCGCAGCTTTTCTCTGGGCCTGCAACGCAGTTTATACCAAAAGGATTATACACGCCTTTAAACCTTTTCACATGGTGCTTTATCCCATGATATTTTCGGTTCCTTTCTTTTTTCTCGAAGGATTTGTTTGGGACGGCGCCATGATCGCCCATGTTGACACAAAAGTTTTCTGCGCTCTCTTGTACCAGGGCCTTGTAACGGCTTCTTTTTGTTTTGTGGCATGGATTACCTTGCTGCAAAAGTACGGTGCCGTGGCTCTGCATTCTTTTATTTTCATCATGCCTGTTTCAGGGGTTTTGTTGGGAGGACTTGTTCTGGGGGAACCGATCACGGTCAATATTATTATAGCCCTGTTGTTGATCGTGTCAGGTATTCTGTTGGTTAACTTCAAACAGAAAAAACCAATACCGCTGTTTCCACTTGGAAGAAATGTTTAAAACGGATTGTCTGAATACGACAATTTGTTTCAAAGGGCTAAATCGAGTTTAATATTATGACAATAAAAGATATTCGAAAAAAATTGCAGCAACTCGGGAGTGAAGAAAAAGCTAAAGTCTTACAGAGATTTTTTAAAACCGGTCCCGGTGAATATGGTGAAGGTGATGTTTTCATAGGGGTCAGAGTTCCTGATTTAAGGAAGCTGGTTAAAGAATATCCTGACATAACCATAAAGGAAGTCATGCAATTACTCAGGTCTACGATTCATGAGGAGCGGCTGTTTGCACTCTTGATCCTTGTCAACAAATTTTCAAAGGGGAATGAAACGGTAAAAAAGAGAATTTATGAGCTGTACTTGCAACATACGCAATTTATAAATAGTTGGGATCTGGTTGACGGCTCGGCTCACCAAATTGTCGGCGCCTTCTTAATGGATAAAAGCAAAGAACCT
>MAXL01000346.1 GCA_001751005.1 Desulfobacterales bacterium S5133MH16 | reverse complement strand
ACCCTGCGCCAGGCCACTATAGCGGCACTTTAGTGAATGCACTTCTTTACCATTGCCCGGGGCTTGAAGGGATCGGCGGAGAAATAAGGCCGGGGATTGTGCACAGACTGGATAAGGACACCTCCGGTGTAATGGTGGTTGCTAAAAATTCTGCGGCACATCATGACCTGGCCCTGCAGTTCAAATCGAGAAGGATTAAAAAGAAGTACCTGGCCCTTGTTTATGGCCGGATGGAATCTGATTCAGGCAGGGTTTCACTTCCCATCGGACGGCATCCTGTTGATAGGAAAAAGATGTCGACGCATAGCCGAAAAAGTCGCATGGCCGAAACAACCTGGCGAGTCAGGAAACGTTTTGCCCGGGCCACCCTGGTTGAGCTTGGTCTCAAAACAGGGCGAACCCATCAGATCAGAGTCCACTGTGCCGCCATCAAACATCCGGTTGTCGGTGATTCGGTCTACGGCGGTCGTAAGGCTGGAAAAAGTATTGCATATGATCTGGTTGTATCCGTTCCACGGCAGATGCTCCATGCCTGGCGACTCGAATTCACCCACCCGAAAAACCAAAAGACGCTTTGTTTTGAAGCTCCCATCCCTTCTGACATGAGGGACATTCTTGAAAAATTATAACCGAATTTATCCTTTAATTTCAAAGAAGGCTTTTATTTTTTCAACCACATATGCGAGCTGGTCATCCGAAAGCTCAGGATATATGGGAAGGGCCAGGGTATGCAAGGCCGCATGCTCGGCCACGGGGAAATCACCCTTTTTGTAGTTTAGATCCAAAAAACATTCCTGAAGATGCATGGGAATCGGATAGTAAATTTCAGTCCCTACCCCCACTTCATTTAAAAACAGGCGAAGATCGTCTCTTTTATCAGTTACGCATATTACAAACTGGTTGTATATATGACGATCTTCCTTTTCAACCGGAAGCTTAATCACATCATCGATTCCCGAATCTGCAAAAAGTTCTCTGTATTTACGTGCGTTCTCCTGGCGGGCTTTTGTCCATTTGTCAAGGTGTTTCAGTTTTACGGAAACAACCGCGGCTTGGAACGCGTCCAGTCTGAAGTTACCCCCGGCCAATTTATGATAATACTTTGGATGGGAACCATGAACCCGAAGAACACGCAATTTATCATAAAGTTCATCGGAATCGGTTGTGACCATCCCCCCGTCTCCAAAAGCACCCAGATTTTTAGATGGAAAAAAAGAGAAGCAGCCAAAATCGCCCATTGATCCTGCCCGCTGCCCCCTGTATTCCGCTCCGATGGCCTGTGCGGCATCTTCAATAACAAAAAGATTGTATTCCTTGGCAATCTTTAAGATCGGATCCATATCCGCACATTGGCCATACAGATGAACGGGTATGACAGCCCGAACCCTTGCCAGCTCGTTGTCTGTCATGGAAGCTATTAAACTTTCCATGCTTTCAGGTGAAATATTATACGTGTCAGGGTCAATATCCACAAAGATCGGCCTGGCGCCGGTACGAAATATGGACCCCGCCGTAGCGAAAAAGGTATAAGGCGTTGTGATAACCGTGTGTTGAGAGGCGATATCCGCTGCCATCAGTGAAATCAAGAGGGCATCGGTTCCGGATGACACTCCCAGGGCATGCTTTGAAGAACAATAACCGGTGATATCCTTTTCAAGTGCCTCGACCCTTGGACCCAGAATAAAATATTGGCTGTCAAAGATTTCTTCGGCAACCGTTAAAATTTCTTCCTTAATCGATTTATACTGTTCTTTTAAATCAAGCAGAGGTACTTTCATTGTGAATTATGTCTCCAGGCCTTTGAAAAATCTCCCCTTTTGTGCTTTTTGTGGAAGATATTTTTCAACTTAAATAAAGTGTGAAGTGATTTAAAATGCCTAACATTTTGGAATTCTGTCAATTTTTATATGAATAAATGGAGCGAAGCGACACCTTAACCCTGGCCCAGACCGATCACCATTACTTAATACTCAAAAAGTTAGGTTTGTAATGATGCCTATGCCAGATCAATATATATGAACGAGCCGCACCAGGGCGGGCTTTAGTCACTTCAAACTTTAGTTCACTTTAGGCACTTTTACCTTTTGTCGGGATTAGGTTTTAACCAACGCCACAGCAGGCGCGCAGGCTGTTTCTACAGCATTATAACCAAGAAATTGATTAACCTCACGGGTCAGCGGCAGACCGGCTCTTAATTTTATAGAGTTAGACAGTGCAACAATGGTTTCTGTTTTATCAGGGTTCAGCAGGTGAATATATGCACGGCAGGAACCCGGATGGCTTTTTAAAATTTCCTTTAATTTAACAAGCAATTCTCTTTGTGTGCGGGTTATGTCCAGATTAAAATGCACACTTGCAGTCCACGTCTCTTCAGCCTTATCAATCGGTATGATCGTGTCTGCCAATATCTTTACCGAATTTTCGTCCTTTTGCAGCTGTCCCTGGATAAGGATTGGACGGTCATTGCTTAAAAGGTCATGAACTTTTGCATAAAGTGAAGAAAAAACGGTAGCTTCAACAGATCCATGCAGGTCCTCCAGGGTAACAAAGGCCATTAAGCTCCTCTTTTTTTTGGTTTTTATGGTCTTTACCTTTCTGACTATTCCACCGATTCTTACGGTATCACCATCTTTTCTCTCTTTGAGCAGATCTGAGTTGGCATTGGTAAACTTCTCCAGAATATCTTCATGGCCAGTCAACGGATGGCCGGTGATATAGAAACCCAGAGATTCCTTTTCAAGCGCTAAAAGCTGTTTTTCACTCCATTCATCGATTTCGGGCAGGGTGGGCAAGTTAATGGCCGGACTGCTTCCCGGCATGTCAAACAAACCCATCTGCGGATCCGATCTTTCTCTTTGAATCCGTTGACCATACTCAAGGATGTTCTCCATGGACGCCGTCATCCGGGAGCGGTAATCTCCGGTGGAATCGAAAGCGCCGCATTTAATAAGGCTCTCTATAACACGTTTGTTAACCTTTTTCAGATCCACGCGTTCACAGAATTCAAAAAGTGAAGAAAATCTTCCTCCTTCGTTTCTGGCCTCGACGATAGATTCGATGGCGCTCTCACCGACGTTCTTAACCGCGACAAGTCCGAATCTTATTTTGGATCCGGTTACGGTAAATTCCTTGTCGCTTTCGTTGATATCCGGGGGGAGGACTTCAATACGGTTGCTGCGGCATTCGGCAATATATTTTACAACACCATCAGTGGAATGCATTTCACTGGTAAGCAATGACGCCATAAACTCCACCGGGAAGTGAGCTTTTAGAAAAGCGGTCTGATATGCTATTAATGAATATGCGGCGCTGTGAGACTTGTTAAATCCATATCCCCCGAATTTTTCCATTAAATAAAATATTTTTCCGGCTTTATCAGGTGGGATGCCGTTGTCCGCAGCTCCCTGCATGAAACGCTCCCTGTGTTTGGCCAGAATATCCGGAATTTTTTTACCCATGGCCTTTCGGAGATCATCTGCTTCGGCCATGGAATAATTTGCCAGATCCCCGGCAATCTTCATCACCTGCTCCTGATAGACGACAACCCCGTAGGTCTCTTTTAAAATCGGTTCGAGCTGTGGTGCAAGGTACTCAACCGTTTTGTTGCCGTGTTTTCTGGCCACAAAATCATCCACCATTCCGCTGTCAAGGGGACCGGGACGGTAAAGCGCAACCAGTGCGATGATATCATCAAAACTTTCCGGCTTCAATTTTACCAGCAGATCTTTCATGCCCGAACTTTCCAACTGGAATACGCCGGTGGTTTTGCCGGATTCAAGCAGACCATACGTGGCAGGATCGTTTAAATCGAGGTTTATGAGATCAGGCGGTGTGCCGCCCTGTGCTTCGATAAGCTTAAGCGTATTTGCGATGACTGTCAGGTTGCGAAGCCCCAGAAAGTCAAACTTAATAAGTCCGATTTTCTCTACACATTTCATATCGAACTGGGTAACAACTTCGCCCTTTTTACCTTTGTATAGCGGCAGATATTCCACCAGAGGTTTGTCTGCGATTACAACGCCGGCAGCATGGGTTGAGGCATGCCGCGGGAGTCCTTCCAGGATACGGCAGATGTTGATAAGATCGGCGACCTCGGGTTTCTTTTTCGCCAGATCCTTAAGCCGAGGTTCCTGTTCAAGCGCAGCGTCAAGACTTATGTTCAAGACCTCGGGTACCATTTTGGCAATAGCGTCCACCTCGTAAAGGGGTATATCTAACGCCCGGCCCACATCACGAATTACGGCCCGGGTTTTCAGTTTTCCGAATGTGATAATCTGGGCAACGAAATCGCCACCGCCGTATTTTTCCACCACGTACTTAAAGACTTCTTCCCTGCCGTTTATACAAAAGTCGACATCGATGTCCGGCATGCTTTTGCGAGCCGGGTTTAAAAAGCGTTCAAAGATAAGACCGTGTTCAATGGGATCAAGGCCTGTGATTCCAAGGGAATAAGCAACAAGGCTCCCTGCCGCAGATCCCCTTCCGGGTCCCACGGGAATGTTGTTTTCTTTGGCATATCGGATAAAATCAGCAACAATTAAAAAATACCCTGGAAACCCCATGGAATTGATAACGGCAATCTCCCTTTCGATACGGTCAACATAAAGCTTTTTATCAACATCGGGATTATTTTTCTTTATTCGCTTGAATATGGACTTAAACCCATTCCTTACTTTTTGTTCAAAAAGCTCATCTACTGTCTGCATGGATGAGGTTTCAAATTTCGGGAAGTGATACGAGTTATAGTCGAATTCTATATTACAGCGCCTGGCGATATCCACGGTATTTTCAAGAGCACCCGGATAATCTTTGAACGCTGAATACATTTCGGCTTTTGATTTTAAATAGAGCTGATCGGTACTAAATCGCAGTCTGTCCGTGTCATGAACGGTCTTTCCTGTCTGGATGCACAAAAGCACATCATGAGCACGAACATCTTCTTTATCGAGGTAATGACAATCGTTGCTGGCAACCAGAGGAATGGAAAGCCTCTTGCTCATATCCAAAAGGGCCTGGTTCACTTTTTCCTGTATATCTATACCGTTATTTTGAACTTCCAGGAAAAAATTCCCCTCGCCGAAGATGTCAAGGTAAAAGCGGGCGGCCTCATCAGCCTTATCTATTCGGTGTTCCTGAATCAGTCTGGGGATTTCACCGCGCAAACATCCTGAAAGACCGATAAGCCCTTTAATGTATTGTTTTAGAACTTCTTTGTCGATGCGGGGTTTGTAATAAAATCCCTGAAGCTGGGCAATGGTGGCCAGTTTGCAAAGATTCCGGTATCCTTCCTGATTTTCAGCCAGAAGGATCAAATGGGAAAGGCCCCTTTTATCGAGTGAGGTTTTCTCCGTAAGACGTCGCGGTGCCAGATAGCATTCGCACCCGATAACCGGTTTTATTCCGGCCTTATTCGCCTTTTCATAAAACGTCATGGCTCCGAACATGGTCCCATGATCGGTGATCGCCACGGCGTCCATGTCAAAATCTGCGACACGCTTTAAAAGCGGATCGATCCTTATGGCTCCGTCAAGAAGACTGTACTGGGTATGAACATGAAGGTGTACAAAATTAGATGCGGTTTCTGTCATTGTTTATTTCGCATAATTGCATATATCGACAAAAAATTGTCGATATAGCTTTGCTAAGCGGCTAGTCCAGACGATAATTAGGCGCCTCTTTGGTAATAATCACGTCATGGACATGGCTTTCACGCATGCCGGCCGCGCTGATCTTTATGAAGCGTGCTTTTTCCCTGAGTTCATCCAGGGTTCGGCACCCTACATATCCCATTCCTGCCTTTAGCCCTCCGATAAGCTGGAAAATATTATCGGAAAGGCTTCCTCTATAAGGCACACGGCCCACAATACCTTCCGGAACCAGTTT
>MAXL01000345.1 GCA_001751005.1 Desulfobacterales bacterium S5133MH16 | reverse complement strand
AGCGATAATGATAAATGCACTATTTTTTGACAATTATCCTACTAGTATGTTATAAAAGTAGGTATTCTGATCTGAATTTGCTCCTCTTTCGCATACACGTCTGCCTGTTCTTCTTGTTGTTAATCCATTATTCAAGTTACAGTACCTTAATATTTGCGGCGCTCTGGCGGCTCTAACCTCCTACAATTTAACAAAACTGGTTTTAGTGTCTATATGGCATCCTCGTAATTGTAACCATAAACATTTCAATACAAAATTGGGAGAAAGGAGGGTAAAATGGATAAGCAAAAAGTTTTAGTCCCTTACAATTTTACCAATTATGATGAGAAGGCTTTAGACTTTGTTACCCGTAGGTTTGCAGATGACAAAGGGGTTGAGGTGACATTGTTTAATGCATATACCCCTGTGCCAAAGATCGAAATGCGCAACAGTGTGATCATGGAAAAAATATCGAGCAACCTGGCTTACCTTCAACAGAAAATTCATGAGCATGAGACCTGGATTAAACAGGCCAGAGAAAAACTGATTCAGAACGGTTTCTCAAGCAATCGGGTCCATCACATTTTCAGGGCTCTTAACAAAGATGTTGCTCAGGATATCGTTGATCTTGTTTTAGATAGCGGATTTGATATGGTTATTTTAAATCGTAACCCTGGCAAGATCACCAGGTTTTTTACCGGAAGCGTCTCCAACAAAGTCATGAAAAGCCTGAAACAGGTCGATGTTTATGTTGTAACATGACATGGTTAATGAGGATAACATACAGGAATATGTTACGAAAACATATGAATAGTATTAGAGGAGGAGGAATCCCATGGCTGCTCAAAGCAAAATAGATTTGGAAATATTTCAACTGGTTTTCGAGGTTATTACAAAATCTGAAAATGCAGATACAATGGCGAATCAGTTAACGCAGGTTTTAGTCGGTGCTCTTGGACTTAAAGGTGCAACCATATTCGTATTAAATCCGGAATTAGAGGAACTTGAAATTCTTGCCAGTTCCGGTCTGAGCATCAATTATGTTAACAAGGGACCCGTCCTGGTGGATAAAAGTATCAAACTCTCGTCAAACCGGGAACCCGTTATCATTAGTGATGTTACAACGAGTGACCGCCTGCAATATCCTGAGAATGCCAAAGAAGAGGAGATAAGAGCGATCGTCTCTCTCCCCATCTCCTTGCGTGGGAAAATAGTCGGTGCTTTGCGCCTTTATCGCTCACAGGTTTGGGATATTTCGGAACGGGATATCGAACATCTGCAAGTCGTTGCCCAAAATATCGGTGTCGCCCTGATGTATTTCCGACTTGCGAACGCGGTTTTGTCCGTGAAAGAAACCGTTAATGAAGTCCACTCGGTCTGGTTATAGATCCGTAATACACGTTTTCCATCCCAGAGGCATCTGATGAACAATTTTTGATACCTGCTGTCACAACGGATTAAATTTATTTAAAACGAATCAGGTCGTTATCCGCATCCATCCAGACAGGAAAGGATTCCCTGGCGTTTTGCAGGGTCTCATAGGACAGATCGACCGTATAGGTGATTGTCGCATTCTTCTTATGGAATATAATGTTACCAAGGGGATCGATTATTGAAGAATCACCACTGTAATGGTGACCGTTTCCGTCGATTCCCACGCGATTAACCCCTATAACATAACACTGGTTTTCAACGGCTCGAGCCTGAAGCAGTAACTTCCAGTGACCTGAGCGTCTTTCAGGCCAGTTGGCGATAAATATAGCCGCATCATACCGGTTTTCGATATTTCGCGTCCAGACCGGAAAACGCAAATCATAACAGATAAAAGGTCTGATCTTCCAGCCTCGCAGTTCAACAGTAATATTTTGACGGCCGGCACTGTATACTTTTTCTTCACCGGCCATACGAAAGAGATGCCGTTTATCGTAAGTAAAGATCTCGCCTTGGGGTTTTGCCCAGATCAACCGGTTGAAAAACTTACCATTATCAGTGACGATTATACTTCCGACTATGTCAGCATTCTTTTGCCGTGATTTTTCTCTCAGCCATTTTACGGAAGATCCTTTCATGTTTTGAGCAAGATCGGCGGGATTCATGCTGAAACCGGTTGTAAACATTTCCGGCAATACGATAAGATGTGTATCATCCTCGATTGCGTTAATCTTATCATCAAATGCGGCAAGGTTGGACTCAATGCCTTCCCAGACCAGTTCGGTCTGTATAATAGTGGTTTTTAAATCTGGCATAATTTCTCCGCAGCTTTGTTCAAGGTTTCATCCTTTTTCGCAAAGCAGAATCGCAAAACATTATGATCGTCTTTTTGATGATAAAACGCCGAAGGTGGAATTGAAGCCACGCCGTGTTCTATGATAAGCCGTTTTGAAAATTCCACGTCGGATTCATCAGAAATTTCCGAATAATCAAGCATCTGAAAATAAGTGCCGTAACAGGGTATCGGTTTGAAGCGTGATTTTTCAATGAGCGTTAAAAATCTATCCCTCTTTCGTTGATAGAAATTTGAAAGGTTCAGATAAACATCTCGGTTCCGCATGAATTCGGCGTAGGCAAGCTGAATCGGCGTATTGGATGCAAATGTCAGAAACTGGTGCACCTTTTGAAATTCTTTGGATAGAACCGCCGGAGCCAGGCAGTATCCGATCTTCCATCCGGTTGTGTGATAGGTTTTTCCAAAGGAGCTGATGACAAAGCTTCGTGAAACCAGCTCAGGATGGCGGGATATGCTTTCATGCCCGAGGCCGTCAAAAATAATATGCTCGTAAACTTCATCACTCAAAATCAACACTTCCGTATCCATAACAATATGTTTCAATGCAGCGATGTCTTCATGCGACCATACGGCTCCGGTGGGGTTATGGGGCGAATTTAATATAATAAGCCTTGTTTTTGAGGTCACAGCCTGTTTAACTTCATCCCAGTCTATTCGATACTCCGGAAACTTAAATTTGACATATACCGGAATCCCCCCGTTTAATTTAATGGCCGGCACATACGAATCGAATGCCGGCTCAAGAACGATTACCTCATCTCCTTGATGGACAACAGCAGTGATTGCCGCGAATAATGCTTCGGTAGCACCGGATGTCACGGTAATTTCAGATCCGGGATCGTAACCGGCGCTATATAGCTTCATTACTTTTTCAGCAATCATTTCACGAAGAATCGACACGCCTTGCATCGGCGCATACTGATTATGTCCGGAACGCATATATTTATTCACCAGATCCAAAAGATCAGGATGAACATCAAAATCCGGAAATCCCTGTGAAAGATTTATGGCGTTATGATCATTGGACAGCTTCGACATTACCGTAAAAATGGTAACACCAACATCAGGAAGTTTTGAACGCAGCATGTGAGTCCCTTGGTTCTACAATTTGTGCTGTTTGTGGCAAAAAACTTTTGATGCGAATTCCCAACCCCTTGATCATAAACAAATTATACCGGTACGCGTTAAAAAATTTCCGGGTCGGGTTAAAAAGACATTGCCTTCCTCATTATCTTGAAATATATTTCCATTTTTTATCCGACGACCATATTAAGACATAGATATTAAGTCAACGTATAATCTTTTATGATTTCTTAATTGTTGACGGTCTCGTAAAAAGTCCAACTTCTGCGTTGTGCTGCATTTCGTAATCATTTAACGTACGAAAAGTACGCCTCATGATTACAAAATTTGCACGCCTTGAATTTGAACTTTTTACGAAACCGTCTAAATCGGACTTTTTACGAGAACGTCAATTGTTGGAAAGGAAAATAGATATGACCAAAACCGGACTTGTATATGATGATCTGTACCTTAAGCATGATACCGGTTCCAATCACCCGGAACGGGCTCAAAGACTTACCGCCATAATTAAGGCTTTAGAAGGATCGGGCCTCCTTGACAAACTTCTTCACATAGAACCAGTGCCTGCGGAAAGGAGTATTTTGGAACTCTGTCATGAATCCAGCTATATAGACAGGTTTAAGCGTGCGGTGGAAAACTCTGCTCCTTTTTTAGACACCCCGGAATGCCCGTTAAGCCCCGCCACCTTTGAAGCGGCCATTTGCGCTGCCGGAGGTATACTTGCGGGAATAGACAACGTGATGCAGGGGAATATAAAAAACTGTTTTTGTGCGGTAAGGCCTCCCGGCCATCACGCTGAACGATCCAAGGCCATGGGTTTTTGTTACTTCAATAATATTGCCATTGCGGCAAAATATCTTCAAAAACAATATTCCATGGAACGAATTGTGATAATAGACTGGGATGTACACCACGGCAACGGTACCCAGCACACCTTTGAACAAAACCCTGCCGTATTTTACATAAGCTTCCACCAAGACCCCTTCACCTGCTATCCCGGCACGGGAAGAGCAGGTGAAACAGGAACCGGTAAAGGTCAAGGATACACTCTAAACGTTCCCATGCCTCCGGGGGCAGGAAACCAGGAGTATTTCCAAGCCATGGAAACGGTTGAGCGAGAGATGGAAAAGTTCAAGCCCCGGTTTGTCCTTATCTCCGCTGGTTTCGACGCCCACACGGACGACCCCTTGGCACATATAAGGCTCACTACAGAAGGGTATGAAGGGCTGACTCGAAAAGTTAAGGGCATTGCCGAGGACTACGCAGAGGGCCGGCTTGTTTCCATGCTTGAAGGCGGCTACCACCTGCAGGCACTGGGAGAGTCAGTTGAGACACATATTCAGGTTCTTTCGGAAGGGTAAGGCATTAGCCTATATTGAACATATTAAAATAGCAGTGTAAATTTTTTGCATAAGAGAGACGGTCATGGTAACTAAAATAATTTCCGGCGGTCAAACCGGCGCTGACCGTGCCGCGCTTGATGTGGCTATTAAGCTGGGGATTTTACATGGCGGGTGGATACCCAAAGGGCGGTTAACGGAAAACGGGAAGCTGGATGACAAATATCAACTCAAAGAAATGGATACGGCCAACTATAACCAACGGACTGAACAGAACGTGATAGACTCCGACGGCACCCTGATACTATCACATGGTAAACTCACCGGAGGATCAGATTATACTCAAGACATGGTGCTTCGTCATGGCCGGCCCTGGCTTTATATAGATTTGAACAAGACCCCGTCTTCTCGAGCCGTAAGACAAATCAGATCCTGGATTGCGGAACATGAAATTAAAGTTCTAAATGTCGCGGGACCCAGAGCGAGCAAGGACCCAGCCATTTACCTGTCCACGACGGATATTCTGGATAGAGCTTTGTGCTAAGTCATCTTGTTTGCCATTAAACCTTGATGGTCTCGTAAAAAGTCCAACTTCTGCGTTGTGCTGCATTTCGCAATCATTCAACGTACGATAAGTGCGCCTTATGATTACAAAATTTGCACGCCTTGAATTTGAACTTTTTACGAAACCGTCTAAATCGGACTTTTTACGAGTTCATTAAACCTTTAATGGAAGTGAAATGTTGAATATTGTTTTTGTGTGTACGGGAAATATTTGCCGAAGTCCTATGGCGGAAGGTTGTTTGCGATATAAATGGCATGGAATGGAACGTGGTGCTCTATTTGTTTCATCCATGGGCATTCACGGAGTAAATGATTCTCCGGCCACCGAATATGCCCAGGCTGTATGTAAAAAAAACGGTTTTGACATTTCATCCCACAGGGCCCGATCTCTTGTCGGGGAAGAGTTGCTGAAGGCGGACGTGATTCTATGTATGGAACCGGTCCACAAGAAATTCGTTCAGGTTTTCTTTCCATGGCGTCGAGACAGAGTTGCTCTCCTCGGCGCCTGGCCCGACAAGGAAACCAGAAAAAGCTCCATCGAAGATCCCATGGGCGGTTCCTACAAAAAATACCAAAAGATATTTACTATAATCAAGGAGCACATAGAGCGAATCATACCCCTGTTGTAATTTGGTGCGGATATCTTTGAAAAATGAAACTATATTTTAACTCGGGTCTGTTTCAGGTCGAGTCAAAACGAGCGGTCCGGATCCGGTAAGAAAAAACTTTGTCCAGTCAAAACCAAACTTCATCAGTTCAACATCTGACCTCTTCAACTTTTCAATTCTTTCCCCGGGCAAATCAAAGCGCGATAAAAAACTACTCTCGAAGATGAATTTCTTAAACATATCTATATTAAAACAGGCCATAAACGCCATTTTTAAGGCGGGGCTGTCAATCCCTTGAGAGCCCCACGGATTTACTCTGAATGTGGAATCGATATCGACCCACAAATCATTCATTTCATTATATAATTCCATCTCCTGGTCTTCAATCCACTCTGTTACCGTCCATTCGCGAGATTCTTTATGCCCGAGACAGTAGCTGTGACGCATAATGAAGTATAAAACCTTACGTCCATTTTCATCACCGCTTCTTGCCACGGCGCGTTCCAGCGGATAAGACCGGCAGGAAAAAGGCCGGTCTTTGTATATGGTACATCCTTCAGGAGACAGGAAGGGACATGATTTTTCTTGATCGTCCGACATCTTCAGCATAAGACTTGGAAAATATGGGTTGTCCCTAATTGCTTGAATACTATATTGTTCAAGAAATCGATCCGAAGAAATACCGAGTCCTTTCTTCATGCGGATAATATCATAGGGATAAAGATACATGTCGGCATCCTTGCAGCATCGGGTAAAACACGCAACCTCCGGATGACAATCGAAGCGGATCTTGTCTTTCGTATGGATCTCTTTTCTGCCGCTTATTTGCCCATTAAAGATATTATTCTTCATAATTTATAGCTCAGTTCTTCGACTTTTTGTGTTTTAATGAATAATCGTAAATTTTTATCTTTATGAAGCGACAAAAATATATTCCTTTATCATTCTAAAGCAAGGGTAAATTTCTTTTTTTAATTCTTTGACTTTTCTTAAAAAAAAACTTGAACCCTCGTCTAGTTTTGTATAACATATAGACATAACGGCAACTTTTTATTATGATTTGTTTATGGTTACAGTATACGATTTTTCGTTTTGCGTCTCCAACCATTTACCTTTTAAGTAAAAAAAAGAGCGATCATGCAAGAAAATACCACCACAGGCAACCGCGAAGAAAAAAGGTCCGAATTAAGAAAGGTACTGGATAGGTATTACAGCGTAGAGTTTAAGTTAAAAGAGACCGGCGGTCTTTATCATTTTAAATTAAGGGATCTTTCATCAAAAAGCTTGGGCATTCTGGTAAATGAAGATTCTGCAGTACTGGAACATTTAGCAGTAAACGATATATTAAAAATGAAATATTATCCGCCTGAAGCGTCGAGTTCTGCCGAATTCTTAACAACAAAGATAATACATATCACAAAAAAAGAACATGGATCATTTAAAGGGCATTTTTTGATCGGTTTGTTAATTATAGAAAAACATGCTTCTGATAATAAAACGTAAAATTATCTCGACCGCGTATCTTTAAATTAAAAAAGTTGGAGTTGTGTTGGCCCGTTCTTTCTT
>MAXL01000344.1 GCA_001751005.1 Desulfobacterales bacterium S5133MH16 | reverse complement strand
GCGGCTGCATAGTGATGCGCAGGCGTCTGAATCTGCACGGGCACTGAATGCGAAGGCTTATACACTGGGACAGGATGTTGTGTTCGGGACAGGACAGTATACACCAGGGACAGGCGAGGGGCGAAGGTTGATGGCACATGAATTGACACATGTAGTGCAGCAATCCGGGAAAAAATAGATTTCTGGAGATTGGAATTGAGGTTTAAATTAAACAGGAATTAGATTTAGTTATATATTGACTTTGAAATATAATATACATTATATGAGTGATTGTAAATAAGAAGGTGATAAAAGATGGGAGAAAGAGTTGGTCAAATTGCTAAAGTGCCTGAGGTAAAGCAATCTAATTCGAATTCCCGGGTGCGAAGAACTAAGCGTTTGCAGTCTATGGATACTCCGGTGGACCGCATACTGTACTTACAGAGGACTGCAGGGAATCAGGCTGTATCGAGGTTGATGAAGTCCGGGGCTTTGCAGGCGAAGCTGAGGATTGGGCAGCCAGGAGATAAGTACGAGCAGGAGGCGGACCGGGTGGCGGATGCGGTGATACGGATGCCGGAGCCGGTGATGCAGCGACAGGTTGAGCCGGAGGAGGAAGAAACGCTTCAGGCCAAACCGCTTGCCGAAGATATCACTCAATTGGTTCAAAGGCAGATCGAGCCAGAAGATTTTCAACAAAAAGAAGCAAAGAAAAAAGAATATGAAGTTAAGCGAGGAGATAAGATTAAAGATATAGCAAATAAGTTTGGGGTTAAAGTTAAGGATCTTAAAGCTATCAATGCATCCAGGTTAAAGACATGGTCTACTCCCAAAGGTAATATTCAGGGTTTTAATGAGGGCGAAATAATAGTAATACCAAAAACCAAAGCAGGAAAAACTAAAAGAGGAGCTGAAGAAAAAACTGAAAAAACTAGAAAAAAAACAAGTAAAAAAGTATGTTTAACTTTCGATGATGGCCCTGAAAAAGGTACCAAGGAAGTACTGGATACACTCACTGAGATAGCTCCAGCAGTTTTTTTTCTTACCGGGAAAAATATGAAATCCAATATTAACTTGCAAAAAGAACTTGTTGAACGAATGTTAAATGAAGGTCACCAAATAGGAAACCACACTTATACTCATGATCCTGTGACAACCGAGGGTTACCAAAAAACTTACGGAGATCTCAGCAATCCAGAAAATTTAAAAAAATTCCAAGATAACTTCAACAAGAATGAGAAACACTTCCAAACTTTGTTAGGACAAAAATCTCCGGTGTTTAGACTAGCGCGATTACCAGGTGACGGTCGATTTGTTAAGGCAGGTGGGAAGCTTATTTATGTGGTCGCTACTAAGGGTATAGGTAAGACTCACGTTATCTGGAACTTTGAATTTGGTACTAACGGTAGTTTTGGACATTTGAAGGCTGAGGACTGGCAAGGTATAAAAGGTGTTGCATCAGAAGTTAAAGGGTTGCCATATTCAAATGACATTATTTTGTTTCATGATCGTCATTGGTCTGGAAAAAAATCTCTGCTAAAAGCCATTTTAGATAAACTTTCAAAGAATAATTTTGTTTTTGGTAAGTTGAATTCTTCTGGAAAATGTCAATAAAATATAATGTGTAGAAGTATCAAACAAATAACACAGGAAGAACAACCCCAGAAGTTACTTCAGGCTTGAATTCTTCACAGGAAAAAACTAATAAACAAATGGCTCTTCGCTCTTTAGTATGGGTAACTTAAAATATTATACATAAAATGCATGGCAATGGTGAAATATAGTAACCGCAGATGAACACAGATTTGTTACTCGCGCATCTGCGGTTTAATTTATATGTAATTTCTTATGTCCTCATGTATAAGATCAGTGTCAATTGAAAAAAAAGTTAGGGAGGTCAAATAAATGGGCAATATAGTATGCAGCAGTGCGATGCTTAAGTGCAGTTTCGGTACAGCACCAGGTACCTTAACCGTTCTCCCCATCAACATGGTCAAGACCGCCACGCTTATCGCCAACATCATGAACTATATACCAATGACGAATATCATGTATTTCGCAATGTGCACCTCAATGTCAAATCCAACTGTTGCGGCGGCTACGGCTGCAGCACAGGGAGGTCTATAGCCCATGCCTTGCGTCCCTATGACAACGGCCCCCTAGTTCCCAGGCTGCTCAACGGTGCTCATCACCAACCAGCCTGCTCTTAACGACAGTTCTAAGCTGATGTGTAACTGGGGGTATGATCGAGGTATAAATGCAGGGCAAATGACGATAGAGGTGCCGTGATTATGGCAGAATATGAAAAAACTATCAGATAGTAATAAAATAATTTTATGACATTATTAAAAGGTGATATTATATGAGTGAAATCTCCCTTATCCATGCAAAGCGATTAAGTGAAAAAAAAGACAATTTGATATCTAAAAAAAGGGGCAATATCAATCATTTCACAAATTCTACAGCTGAACGCATCCTGTTCTTGCAGAGGACTGCGGGGAATCAGGCTGTATCGAGGTTGATGAAGTCCGGGGCTTTGCAGGTAAAGCTGAGGATTGGACAGCCAGGGGATAGGTACGAGCAGGAGGCGGACCGGGTGGCGGATGTGGTGATGCGGATGCCTGAGCCGGAGGTGCAGCGACAACCAAAGAAGGAAGAAGAACTAATTCGAATCAAACCGCTTGTAAAACAGATTACTCCATTGATTCAAAGACAGGTTACGGAAGAGGAGGGAAAAGAGGAGGAACCCCTTTCCGATGTCACACAGATGAGCATTACAGAAGGATGGGCTCAAAGATTAGGTGACGGTGAACTCATCGAACAAATCAGGCATGTCCGGGAACAACTGTTGACATCAGAGCCTGGAACACCAGAATATGAAGCAGTTCGTGGGAACCTGCGGATTCTCGAAACGGAAATCTCTCAACGACAACGATCATTTGGCGAACTGGCGTCCCCGTCTATGCCCACCGCAACCGTGATATTGGTTGGCTCACCAACAGATGAGACACATGGATATGACATATCCCCGTATAACTTTACGAAGTCTGCGGTCAAAGTCGTACCTAAGATCCAAGCGGTTTTGTCGGGCACACATGTGGCTATCCTTTACTTCAGCCCGGGCTATAAGTTGCGAGGCGCCAATGTGCATCAGAAAGCCCTCAATGATCTCAAAGCGACCGGTGCTACTGTCATAGAAGTGACTACAGCAAAGGATGTGATTAGTTTTCTCAATACGGGGCTCGTCTCGTCCGAAGAGTCTATTCCGACTCGCGCGGTCAAGGTGAGCCGATTCATCTACTTCGGGCACGGTGGAGCAGGCGAGATGCTGCTCAATTGGGGCTGGGGCAGGGAATATCATTCAATTAAAAAAGAAGATATCATCAATATAAAAACTGAAGCATTTAATCCGATTGGTAAGTCTTACCTATTTACGTGTCACATCGCTGAAAGAAAGGGTAGTTTCATGAGCGTCTGGGCTTCCCACCTTGGACAGACCTCCTTTGGTCCGCAGGGCAGCGCTGCTTTTAACTTTTGGTACAAGTCATACCACTTGAAGCGTGCTATAAACAAGCAACTACCCAAGTGGTTCTTGGGGATGCCGTATATGAACCGGATAAAAATAATTGATCCAGAACAGGAGTCTGCACAGAGTAGGTGATAGCGACAAAGAAGGAGTCAGGTCTCAACATTTGAGATTTGACCAGAAGCATTCCGTAATAAGAGGCAGGTCGTGCAGGATACTTAGAGAAGATTATGCATTCTATGCCGGGATCGTTGAAGAAGATTAGCATTTCAGTTGGTAGAACGCTACTTACAGGCTCGAGAAGTTTTAGAATTATAGGTGATGTGAACCGCATGCCATCCGGACAGGGAGACTTACAGGTGAACGGTGTTGGAGCAGAAGCCTATGCTATGCCGGGAG
>MAXL01000343.1 GCA_001751005.1 Desulfobacterales bacterium S5133MH16 | reverse complement strand
GTAAATTCAATCAGTTAGCAACTCTTTGATTTTGCTTGATTGTGTGCATCGCCATAAAGCAAAAATGGCGGAAACTGTCCCGCTTTATGTTGGTAGCCTTAATGAGCAAAGAGTATGATCTCCGAGTGGGAAAGTTTTTATATTCACGATTCAAAAGGTGACATGCGCCTATACGCAATCAAAGCCCTTGCGCCGTAAAGTGTCAAAAAAAACAATGCTGCGATTAAGCTCAGGCCATTTATCCAGTTTGCAATTCTCTGTGAAGTTGGCATTTGAAAGGGAAAATGCCTGAAGTTTAAAAAAGTTTTGGCAGCCTCTTTTTGTTCTACCGTAAAGTGATCACCAGGTTCGCAGTTGTTAACCTCAGGCCATACATAACATGACGGATTTTTAATATTTAGAACTCCCTTGTTCTCTTCCATTGCCGGCCCCGGATGCAAACTTTTTATTGGGAAATCCTCCAGCCGATATCCAAACAAGGGTTCATAACATAGCAACTGGGATGCACCGTGAATCAGCATATTATTACGAAAAAGCGGCATTATTGTTTGTCCATTCTTATTAAGATAAACACCAATATTTGTAATCTCAGGCATCCATAAACCCTCTTTAACCAGATTATACGTCTTAATGATTTCCTCGGGATCATAATTCTGGCTGTGATAGAAATCTCGTTCTGTTAATGCATTTAAAGCTATTACCGCAGCCATGCTGATGACTATGATTCCCATTTTATATTTAGAAGATATCGCTATTTTTTCTAATATCAAAGTTGCAGCGAGAATAACTATGGGAATATAGATAATAACCCAGCGGATCAGGTTGCTCAAGTTCTTTAACAAGGGCAACTGCTTTAAAAAAGTGTTCCATCCTGGAGAAAAGGTATTCAAGGCTACCGGCAGAATCAATAATGCGGTAATTGCTGCCACAGACAGCCATCGAATCCTACTCAACTTCAGCCCAAGATCCTTTTTCTCTATTTGTTGCAATATTTTCCAGCCGCCATAAAGCATGATTATCAGCGGTATGAACGTTACGCTATATTCCCACTCGTGCCGACCCAAATGCCATTGGACGTTTGTGAGTTTCTCAATTCTGCATGGATCAAAAGCAGGGCTTATAAACAATGACTTTAGCATCAGCCATGCAGCCTCAAAAAAACTTCTGGCACCCGGAAGTTTATATCCGCTCCTTGGAAAACTTTCCATAAGGGAAAATATGGCCACTAATTTTGATGAACATAACAGGATGCCCACAAAACCCGACCCGACCCAACGAATCAAAAAATGACATTGTTTGCCAAAAAGCAAGCCATGAATGAGGCCTGCAACAACAATGGAGATAATTCCGGGGATCATGAATGATGAAAAACCGGATTGCACCATATAGGCAAACAAAAAACCGCCAATGACTATATCAAAAACGAACTGCCAGTGACGGCCTTTTTTTTCTTCCGGAAGTGGACGCAGCAATATAAAAGCAATAAAGGGGAGAAGCATAAAGGAATGAAGGAAGAGATGCCCAATCAACATGCGATGGGCATAAAATCCATTAAACATAAAAAGACCTGCGCCAAGGAATGAAATTGTTTGGGAAGTAAAAAATGCCCGGCGCAGCAACAAATAAAAGCCTGATAATCCCAGCCCGGCAAACAATAAAAAAGTAAAACGAACGGCGGTAAGCGGGTCAGTAAAAAATGTAATAAATTGCGGCACAGTGTAATAACCGTTATTGATGTTGATGTAATTTAGGGAGCCACCGCAAAAAGAAGGTGTAAACCAGGGAATTTTCCATAATCCATTGATTTGGTGCCAGAAATAACCATCTAACAGGGAGGGCAGGTAGAATGAATAATCGTGCCCCATCTGTTCATGCTTATTAGGAAAAAATTGTCCAAAAATAGTATAATACACTATTATGAGGAGAACACTGGCAGTCAATAAGATTAGATTGTTTTTTGAGCTGTGCATGAGAATGTGTACTAACCATCATGTTTAAAAAAAGACTATGATTTTGATATGGCATTTTTTATGAGAGTCAGACCACCATAAAAAAGGTTGGCCAGTTCATCCGGCGAACGGATAGAAAGCAATTTGCGAAGCAGAAATCTGGGACGAAAATAGTATCGATTGTAAGCGCTGCGATGAATAGAAAGGAGTTCACTGGCAGTCATTCCCTCCGGGACATATATCGGATAGTCCAGAAAGTTGAACTCGGGAACAACTTTATGCAAATAGTATTTCGGATCGACAAAAGTTCCGCTTTTCAGCGCCCGCCGGTATTCCGCCGTCCCTGGCAACGGGACAAAAATTGTAAAAGATGCCAGTTCTGTATCCAGCTCTATTGCAAACCGAATCGTATCTTCCATTTCCTCTTTGGTCTCGGTCGACAATCCTAACATGAAGTAACCACGAATTTGAATGCCTGCTTCCTTGGTTATATGGATGGTTTTCACGATTTCTTCCTTAGTGACCTGCTTATTGATATGGTCAAGCACACGTTGACTTCCGCTCTCAATACCATAAGCAATGAAGGTGCAGCCGGCCTCTTTGAGGGCATGGAGAACTTTGCGATTCACAACGTCGATTCGTGATTCCACCGACCATGGAATGTTAAAGTTTCTTTTTTTGAGTTGCTCGCATACGGCAAACACTATTTCGTGATTAGTCACAAAGTTGTCGTCCCAGACAGCCACGTCTTTTGCACCATACTTATCGCGCAGAAGAAAAAACTCCTCCACGATACGGTCGACGCTAAAATATCGAGTTCTGGTTCCAAAAGTTTTTTTACTGCAAAAAGTGCAGACCCCCGGGCAGCCGCGTGAGGCAAGCATTGAGTGCGACGGCTGTCGGGTCGAACGGGCAACGCTGTTCTTATATAGATGCATAGGCAGGAGATGCCTTGCGGGTAGAGGCACTTGATTGAGAGGATCTATGTGAATGCGTGGTGGGGTGTAGACAAATTGGCCGTTTTCACTAAAGACCAGGCCAGGCACTTCCTTTAAGTCCCTTCCTCCGGCACCCAAGCATTCAACCAGTTCATACATGGTTACCTCGCCTTCCCCTATTACCGCATAATCAGCGCCATGTTCGAGCAAGGATTTCGGCATCACCGTTACGTGTGGTCCCCCTACTACCACGAGTTGTGAAGATCTATACTTTTTGAGAGCATGAATGAGTTCGATTGCACGAACAGCGTAAGTACTCACCACTGTGATTCCCACTACGTCATAATCACGAGCAATTTCGCATATTTTTTCTAATGGAAAAGGTTCTGCTACGCCATCAAGAATGCGGCATTCATGTCCGTACTTGTGCAAATAAGAAGCGATGTAGGCTATACCCAACGGAGGAATAAGGCTGGCCGATGTCTTGGAGCCACGGGCGTATAACTCGTCGGCTGTTAAAGGGGGTTGGATTAGGAAAATTTTTGCCATTAGTTCATCCAGTCGTTAAAATATCATTAGTCTGTATCTTGGTCGTTGCCGAAAACCGTATCGCTGTTGGTAATGCGATCAACGATATACTTGGGACGTCCTCTGACCTCGTTGTAAATTCGACTTATATACTCACCAATTATACCGATTCCGAACAGGTTGAGCCCTCCGAAGAAACTAATAGTGATCAAATTGGAAGCCCAGGCCGTTACAGCCAAGCCGGAAATAAATTTATGGTAAAGAGTATAACTTGCCAATGTTAAGGAGATGGTTAAAGCCATAATGCCGAGTACCCTAAAAATAATAAGTGGCAAAAAAGAAAAAGAAAAAATAGCGTTAAAGGCCAAATTCCATTTGCCCTTTAAGCCCGTCCTGGCCGAATTGTCATATCTCGGTCGACGTGGAACCGGTACACCAATCTGCTTGAAGCCGACCCATGCCCTGAGTCCGGGCATGTATATATTTTTTTCTGGCAAAGAAAGCAGGGTGTTAACAACACGTCTGTCCATCAAGGCAAAGTTTCCGGCATCGGGTGGTATATAGGTGTCTGACATAAGTAACAAGATGCGATAGAATAGCCAGAAGAGAAAACGGAGCGGAGCGCTCTCCCGCCGGGAAGCTCTTTTGGAGTATACTACATCGTATCCCTCACGCCATTTTTGTATAAACAAATCAAAGCATCCCGGATCATCCTGCATATCTGAATCCATTAAAATGACAACTTCGCCACTCGCATGCTCCAACCCCGCACATACGGCCGAGGAATGTCCAAAGTTCCGAGATAGAGAGATCACCTTGATTTTATCGGCATGATCCGCAATTATGCTATCCAGTTCTTGGTCGCTGCCGTCAGTGCTGCCGTCGTTGACCAGAATCAGCTCGTGTTGTTTAGCATAACCGATCTTCTCAAATTCGTTTTCCAACTCCTCGACAAATGCTTTAATATTATCAACCTCGTTGTAAAACGGGGCAACCACAGAAATTACCGAATCAGGACCAAAGTCACGCATAAAATAATATACTTCCTATTCTGATTTCAAAACAATAAAGAATGATAGTCCTATTGGCAACTCTATGGGAATTAAAGCGCATTCCAGACGACCCCACCACTTTAAACACTTGTTAACGATTTCCGGAACCTCGGGGAACTCAGCCCGTTCCCTTTGACATTTAAAGAGCCGATCTTTACCTCTTAAGATCAAGGCCGGCAGAAAGCTCAACGCGTTATGGTATGAAATAACCATGGGCTGAAAACCAATATCTCTAAATGCCCGGTAAAGCCTTGATTTTGAATACCGACGATAATGACCTAACACCTTGTCCCAACTGGAGAAAAGGAATTGGTGTGCGGGCACTGTCAGCACTGCGATACCGCCTCGACTCAACACCCTCCGAGCTTCATATAAACAAGCTATATCATTTTCAATATGCTCAAGCACATCAAGCATTATTACGACTTGAAAAAAGTGTTTTTTAAAAGGCCACGCTTGACCGGCGTCGAAGGCAAGGCTCTTGGTTACACCCTTGGCCATGGCTAAGCGTGTTGCGTTAATAGAAATATCGGTGGCAACCACATTAGCACCGGCCCGGATCAGAAGGGAAGACAAAAGTCCACCACCGCACCCCACTTCCAATATACGACTTGCGGATAAACCTTGACTACACAAAAACGTAAGCACAAGCTGTCGCCTGTTAACGTGCCACCAGTAGTTTGCCTCCTTGAGGTTAAGTTCTAACAGGTGTTCTTCATCCATTTAGCGCCGCCTTTGGTCACTAACAAAGAAAAGTGCTTGATAGAGGAGAAAATTGAGAATATAATCCAGCAGCATCATGTCAAGAAAGAAGGGTGTCTGGAGTATGAATTTTCTCTAACTTACTATCTTTTGTTATCATATAAGCATCAAAGTCTCAACTATAACTTTACGTTCGATATTTTCCAGATTAAACAATCCGTTACAGAACTTAAATAGAAAAAACCAGTAAGGAACGTGGACGAAATAACTTCACCAACTATGCATCACAGCTTCAGGCCACCTTTGCCCGATCTCACATCACAAAAATATCAAAATAGCCCGCTATT
>MAXL01000342.1 GCA_001751005.1 Desulfobacterales bacterium S5133MH16 | reverse complement strand
TCATCATAATCCCAGTTCAGGTAACGTCCTTCAGGAAAGTTCTTTGAAAGAACGGCCTTGGCAAGCGTGGTTTTCCCGACTTGCCGGGGCCCGCCCACAAAGACCATTTTTTTGTTTAAATCGTCAAGAATATATGGAGTGATATAACGCATATGGCTATATTAACTAAAACTCCAAAATAGTCAAGGCTATTTTGGAGCAGAGTGATATTTGGCTATTAAGTGGAGGATTGCAGGTAAATAAGTCATCCCAAACCAGCGGCCGATTTCTTTATTTGTAAACATGCCCGTTTTTGCTTCAATAAATTTTCCAAAGGCAAGAATCTTGGCTCTGGCAACTCATTCCAAAAAAACCACTCCCATTTTTCACATTTTTCGGGCTCTTTTAACTCAAGAGCGCCCTCATCATATTCTGAAATAACGAATAGGGTAACATAATGCTTTTGATCCTCTCGGAAAATGTCATTTGTGAACGTGCCGTACCTGATATTTTTGATGTGTATTCCTGTTTCTTCAAAGACTTCTCGTTTGGCGCATTCTTCAATGGACTCGTTGAATTCTAAATGACCACCCGGGAATGCCCAGGTTCCCGCTCCGTGAGCATTTTTTCTTTTGCCCAGTAACACCTTATTATCTTTAATGACAATCGCTGCCACACCAATTAAGGGTCTGATGACCATGTTAATTTCTCTCAAATACATCTAAGACGCTATAGTGGAAACCTTATGCATCAATCAGTCTTCAACCAATCCAGACACTTACTTAGAACCTGGATCTGAACATCCTTTTGAGTGCGCGGATCAGATTTGAGCAGTTTGAATGAATGATCCCCACCGTCAATTATTTCCAGATCCCATTTGCATATCAGCTTATCCAGAACGCTATTGAGTCGGCTTAAATTACATAATGAATCTCTGGTACCGGCAAAGAACAGTACCGGAATTTTTATATTATACAGATGTGCATCCTTTAGCTTATCCTTTTTACCCGGGGCATGCAGAGGATATCCCAGGAATATCAGCCGATCCACATCCATCAGTCCTTGAGCAACCATCTGGGAAGCCACACGACCCCCCATAGATTTACCAACGGCGATGATCTTATCGGTTTTGTATATATACCCACTTTTCAGAAAATCATATGCACATAACCATGTTTGAATCAGTTTCCCTTGAGGATCCGGCCTTTTTATTCCCTTTTCTTTGTATGGGAAATTGAATCTCAGCGTGATGAAGCCTTGTTCAGCAAGTCCCTCGGATACAGAAACCAGCAAGGGGTGATTCATATCGTTGCCCGCGCCATGGGCGAATACCATACCCGTCCTGCTGTTCACATTCAAATGATCAGGGGTTGAAACAACTCCTGATACATACTCATCATCAACTTTTATTTTGATTTTTTCTGATTTCATAATTCTTATGCGCCATGCCGGATGTATCCTTTGGATACCGATCAATCATCAATGTCCACGATTCGTGTTTTTATGGAACTTCCCCGGATATGGAGTAAGGCCAGCGACGCCGAAGATTTCCGGCGGGGCTGTGAGGCACTCCCGGGATTCACAAAGAGCACGCCGCTGTGTTTAGCAACAGAAGGATAATGGAGATGGCCAAAAATTACGGCATCAAAATCAGCCTTCGACGGAGCAATATCCAACATGTTAATATCATGAATGATATACAGCAGAGCATTACCGACCTGGATGGCCTCTGTTTCGGGAAGTTCCCTTAGGTCTTCATTCATATCCATGTTGCCCCGGACAGCCACGACCGGAGCCATAGATTTCAGTTCATCCATAACCCCGGTATTGCCAATGTCTCCGGCATGAATAATCAGATCAACACCGTGAAGGGCTTTTATGGCCGCCGGCACAAGAAGACCATGAGTGTCCGAAATGACCCCTACCACAACATGCTCCTTGTTTTGGAAATATATCGACATAAACGCTTTTCCCATTGTTTTATTCGACGTTCTATCTTTGCCGTAATTCCAGTGTACAGCATCCCCTTGCGGTTGCAAAAATCAACATGCCACATATACTATTTTCCAATAAAAAAGGCCAGGTTTTATCCCTGACCTGAAAATTGTTGCCCAGCCTTAACACTTAGCGAAATAAAGATAAGAATGCTTAAAGTCGCGAGATATTAGGCGTTAGCTCAAATGACTTGTTCCGCCTTAAAGGTCAAGTTGGGTGGCGATAGCCTTGCCTATACCTTCCATCTCAGTGTAAGAAATCGATCCTGCTGAGTTGATTAGCCGCTTCTTGCTTACCGTGGTAAGCTGATCCGCCATTGCCTTAGCCTTTTTACCACGAAACGTCACATATGCTTCACTTGGGTAAAGTTTACCAACATTACTCGTTATGGGCACGACTTGGACTCTGTTCAGATAATGATTGGCAGCATCATTGCTTACGATGACGGCCGGTCTCTGTTTGCGGATTTCACCTCCGATGGAAGGATCGAAGTTAATCCACCACACTTCACCTCTCTTCATCACCTAAATCTCCAATTGTGCCTTCTGTCCATTCAAGGGCTTCGGATTCCCTGATTCGATCAGCAGCCATCTCTTTATAGGCAGTATACAGATCTTTTTTTACAACATGCGGACGAACTAAATCTTCGATAAAACGACTGATTTTTCGTGGTCCAATGACTGCCCTTAAGCCGTCATAGACCTCTTCGTCTATGGTTACTGTGAGTTTCTTTTGCATTACAAGCACCCCCCTAAGTTCTACACGTATAATAACACGTGTAACGTTTGAGGTCAAGAGGCCAGAAATGTTTTCCACGAGGCATAACACCCTCTTTGCCATTCTTTTTTCAATTCTTCAGGTTGAGTCCCTGATTGTCTGGGTATTTTCCAAATGATATAAAACAACAAAGGCCCATATTACGAAGATTATATTACGAATAATGGGGTTTTTGCAAATCCCATTGGACTTTCACTCTGAAATATATTATCGTTTAGGCAAATTTATTATCATTTAAGGGGTGTTATGCATTAGATTTTCCCTTATTCCACTTACAAAAAGGGAATTCTTATCATTTTCATTTTGAGTTATTGAGATTAAGTAAAGATAAAAGGAGGCTTTCATGATTAAGAAGTACGAAAATAATCCTGTTATCAAACCATCAGACGTGAAACCATCACTGGAGGGGTACAAGGTTGTTGGGGCTTTTAACCCCGGAGCAATCACATACGGGGATGAAATTATTTTATTACTACGGGTAGCTGAAAAATGTGAATCAAAACCAGGTTTTGTAAGTACGCCGGTTTACAAATTTGAAAGCGGCAGGTCGTATCCGGCTATTATGGAATTTAAAGAAGATGACCCGGATGTTCAACTAAAAGATACCCGGGGTGTCATATATAAAGGAAAAGACTACCTTTCAACGATGAGCCATATTAGACTCGCAAGAAGTAAGGATGGCATCAATTTCACAGTTGAAGATAAGCCATTTATTTATCCGGTTGATGAATCTGAAAAATACGGGTGCGAGGATGCACGTGTAACCTTTATTGATGGTAAATATTATATTAACTTTACCGTTGTTTCAGAGGATTCATGGTCTACAGCACTTATGGTGACTGAAAATTTTATTACAATTGAAAGAAAAGGTATTATTTTCCATCCTGAAAACAAAGATGTCGCCATATTCCCTGAAAAAGTAAACGGAAAATATATAGCGCTGCATAGACCGAACAACTCTGGGTTTGGAAAAGCTTCCGTCTGGTACAGTGAATCTCCGGACATGTTGCACTGGGGAAATCATAAATGCATAGCACGCCCCCGTGATATGAAGTGGGAATCAATGAAAATAGGAGGCGGCGCACCACCTATCAAAACCACCGATGGTTGGTTGAGTATTTATCATGGAAAAGGGGATAATTCATTATATTCTTTATTCTGCTTGCTGTTGGATCTCAATGAGCCGTATAAGGTAGTTCGGAGAGCTGAAACTCCGCTGTTAATCCCTACAGAACCTTTTGAAATAGAAGGATTTTTCGGTAATGTTGTTTTTACGAATGGTATGGTGGAAAAAGACGGGAACATTTATATATATTATGGTGCTGCTGATGAATCAGTAGGGCTTGCCATTACAGATATTGATAGTCTGCTGAATAGCTTTTAACGGAATAAAACATGAAAGTAGTTTTTGATTTTCGAAAATATGATGGTGTTGTCGGCGGTGTTGAGCAGGGTGTTATCCAGATAGTGAAATATGTTACCGGTATTGAGCATTCGGTTGTTATTCTCTGTAAAAGAAATAGAATTGAAGAAGTAAAAAATATTTTCACGGAAGGTAAACATCTAACCATCATTCCTATGGATGTGACATCTCATGTGATGTCATTAAGGAACGCTATAATCGATTCAAGCACCATTCAGGAGATTGCCCTGTCTGAAAAAGCTGATATTATTCACTTTTTCTATAATTGGAGTTTTCCCTTTCGAAAAAAGGTGCCTTCTGTACTTACAGTTCATGATGTCATACCG
>MAXL01000341.1 GCA_001751005.1 Desulfobacterales bacterium S5133MH16 | reverse complement strand
GCGTTGCGCTGCATTCCTCGTCACTGCAACGTACTATAAGTACGTCTCATTCCTCGGAATTTGCGCGCCTTGAATTTGGAGCTTTTTACTTTGCCATCGAAATCTGACTTTTTACGAGACCGTCAAGCCTATATGGAATATCATATCTTATTTCTTGTCCTAAAATTTCATAACCTTCTTTTGTTATTTGATTTGACGATATTTGTCATATTGTTTTAATCATAAAACCTCTATGATTAATTTAACTTACTGTAAATATTCATAAGTTTTTTATGCCGTTTTTCTGGCTCAATTTTTGCAATATTAAAATATATGACATAGTGTCCATTCATAAATGAGGATTTTTGTTCAAGATCAAGGCATGTGAAAAAAATAACCACAGGCATATGTGTAATATTCCGAGGATTATTTTTTGAACATAACGCAGAGATTGGGCAAAAAGACCATTTATGGATGGACACTACATAATAAAAGGAGGATCGAGATGGATTACAATGTGTTGAAAAGAATGCTTTTTGTTTTGGCTATTGTATTATTTATATTTTCCTTCAGTGCATGTAGAACAACTGGAGGGGCGGTAGGTTTTGGATGGGGGCAGGAAGCTGGACACGGACATGATCATGATTTAAAAAAAGCAAAAAAAGGAGGACCGCCACCTCATGCGCCGGCCCATGGATATCGGGCAAAATATAAATATCGGTATTATCCTTCCTGTAGCGTTTACTATGACACTTATAGAAAATTATATTTTTATCTTGAAGGGCCCAACTGGCAGATTTCCGCATCATTGCCTCATGCGATACAAGTGAGCCTTAGTGACCATGTCAGCATTGAGATGGATACAGATAAACCCTATACCCATTATAAAGAGCACAAGCGCAAATACCCTCCGGGTCAACTCAAGAAAAAGGGTAAGAATAAAAATAAATGGTTTAGTTGACAGATAGCACCGGCATTCAGTAAATTTAAAAGCGGAATGGAACAACTTGATCAAATAGTAAATACCATATCCCTGACTATGGGAGTTGCCTGGGCAAGCGGGATTAATCTTTATGCCGCGATCTTGGTTCTGGGACTGCTTGGGATAACAGAAAACATTGTCCTGCCGGACCACCTTCAAATTCTTATGAATCCACTGGTCATCGGCGCAGCGGGCTTGATGTATATTGTGGAATTTATTGCTGATAAGATGCCGGGTGTTGATACAGGGTGGGATACGCTTCATACATTCATCCGCATACCCGCGGGTGTACTAATGGCCGCCGGTGCGGTGGGTGATGTGAATCCGGCCTTAGCTGTTGCAGCGGGTATTCTGGGAGGCGGCCTGGCCGCCGGTTCTCACGCCGTCAAATCGGGCTCAAGGGTTCTTATAAATACCTCTCCCGAGCCGTTTACAAACTGGGCCGCTTCAGTTGTGGAAGACATTGCGGTGATCGGTGGTCTCTGGACCGCCCTGTATTATCCATGGCTGTTCATTGCGTTGATGATTGTTTTCATCTTGCTAATGATTTGGCTACTGCCAAAGCTTTGGCGGGGAATCAAAAAGGTATTTGGGTTTATCGGGCGTTTGTTCGGATATGGAAAAACTGATGAACCTGCGCAGTAAATCCGGCCGGGTCTGTGTCCAAAAAAGCAATTCCGAAACTATTAAATCAATGACAGCCTCTCATCATTAATCCACTTTGCACGTACGTCCAGAGCACCTCGAAAGATGCCCGGAAATGCCAGGCAGTTGTTCACCTGATTGGGGAAATCCGATCTTCCGGTAGCGACCACTACAGCCCCTGCCTTTTTGGCAATGTCCGGATGGATTTCTGGAACCGGATTGAATATAAAGTCTTGGAAATTCTACAACTTATTAAAATCATAGGTTCGCAACTTTACGAATCAGTCGAAATCACTCTTTAGCCAATTCTTACACAGATAATAGTATACTTCGGAAAGATAGACAATACCGACCACCATGGAATTTTCCACAACCGGAAGACGACGGTGTTTTTTACTAACCATGCGGTCGATAACCACCATCAAATCATCATCCGGCGAAACAAAGAGTACCGGAGAACTCATGACCTGCTTAACCGTCAACCTCTTGAATCTTTTAACGTAGGACTCCAGTTCTTCGTTCCAGAAATCGATACCGCTGACCATGTAATTCAAAACGGGTGGTCTTAAATGATAAAGCACATCGAACATGCTAATTACACCGGTCAAACGGTTAAATCTATCTATTACCATAACACTTGCCGTCTTTTGGCCGGTTTCTCTGATCTTGCCTTTATAAATCAATTGCACAGCCTCTTCAATAGGCGCATTTGATCGAATCTTATCGAAATCCTTAACCATTACGTCTCTTGCGGTCACTTTCATTTGATTACTCCTTTGTGAAAAAGTGTCAAGAATGCACTTTAGCTTACGGTGTTTATAATAAGCATAACATAACTAGTTTCCATCCATAAATGGCTATTTTTCCGATGAGCGGCGTTCTCCGCGGGTTTCCGCCCTCGACGTACTTCAAGTACGCCTCGGGCGAAAACCCTT
>MAXL01000340.1 GCA_001751005.1 Desulfobacterales bacterium S5133MH16 | reverse complement strand
TCGGACTTTCAAATAACTAAATCATAACCTTTTGATATGATTGACAAGTTATTTTCGGTTACAGCGCCGCAGAGCGGCATAATCTAGCTTTTTACGAATTCATCAGGGTTAAATATCGTTTTAAACTGATTTATTAAAGAACTTTGATATATGAAAAAAGTAGTTGGAATAAGATTCAAGCCTGCCGGCAAGATTTACGACTTTGACAGCGGTGCATTTGTACTAAATCGGGGGGACCATGTGATTGTGGAAACCGAACAAGGACTTACGTTCGGAACGGTCGCCGTTCTTCCGGTACCCTATGACGAGTCCACGGCAGGAGGATCAGGCAAGCCTTTAAAAATGGTATTTCGTCTGGCAAATCAAGAAGATTTTCATCAAAGAGAGAAGAATATTAATACTGAAAAACAGGCCCATTCCTATTGTCTGAAATGCATCGATGAACTTGGGCTTAAAATGAACCTTTTTTCCGTTGAAAGCTCCTTTGATGCAAGCAAACTGACATTTTTTTTCACATCTGAAGGTCGAGTTGACTTCCGGCAACTTGTAAAGTTGCTTGTTAAAAAATTCGTTGTGAGAATAGAGATGAGACAGGTGGGAATACGCAACCAGGCCAAGATGTGTGGCGGTATCGGAAGGTGCGGACGAGAAATATGCTGTTCGGCATTTATTGAGAAATTTGGCCCGGTCTCCATACGCATGGCAAAAGAACAAGGGCTGTCATTAAACCCCACAAAAATTTCCGGCCAGTGCGGCAGACTTATGTGTTGCCTTACCTTTGAATATGAAATGTACAAGAAAATCAAGTCACAATTCCCAAAAGTCGGGGAAACAATAAAAACCAAAAACGGTAACGGTAAAGTAATTCGCCATAATACAATATTTAATCGCGTAGCAATTCGATTAGATGATGGTCAGGATATAGAAGTTGGATTAGATAAAATCTTAAGGGGAAAAAAATAGGAAAAAAAATGCCCAAACCCTTTTATATAACAACACCAATCTACTATGTTAACGCCAGACCCCATCTTGGCCATGCGTACACAACCATTGTTGCAGATATCGCCCGCAGGTTTCACTCCATGCGCCAAGTAGAAACTTTTTTTCTTACCGGAACGGATGAACACGGTGACAAGATTGTGCGTGCTGCGAAAAAGGAGAATCTAAGCCCCAGAAAGTATGTGGATAAGATAAGCGGGCTTTTTAAGACGCTCTGGCCCGAACTTAATATCAAGTACGATTATTTTATCCGCACGACCGATGCATCCCATGTTGTGATTGTTGAACAGATAATGCAAAAGATTTATGATGCAGGGGATATCTATTTCAGTGAATATAAAGGCCTTTACTGTTTCGGGTGCGAGCGTTTCTATACCGAACGTGAACTGGTTAACGGCAAATGTCCTGATCATGAAACAGAACCTGAACCTATCGAAGAATCCAACTATTTTTTCAAGATGAGCCGTTATCAGGACTGGCTGATTGATCATATTAAGAACACTCCCGACTTTATAACTCCGGAACGTTATAAAAACGAAGTTCTGTCCTTTCTTAAGGAACCGCTTGAAGATTTATGCATATCCCGGCCCAAAAAAAGACTCAGATGGGGAATCACGCTCCCCTTTGATAGAGACTATGTTACCTATGTATGGTTCGATGCGCTTTTAAATTATGTTTCCGCCTTGGGATATCCTGACGGGAATCTATTTAAAACATTCTGGCCGGTTGTACAGCACATCGTGGGAAAAGATATCTTAAAGCCCCATGGCATTTACTGGCCGATCATGTTAAAAGCGGCGGGCATTCCGGTATATAAACAACTGCATGTACACGGATACTGGAATGTCGATCAAACCAAAATGTCAAAAAGCATCGGGAATGTCGTAGAACCGCTTCAATTGAAAAATATTTACGGTCTCGATACATTCAGATTTTTTCTAATGCGAGATATGGTTTTCGGGCTTGATTCCAACTTCAGTGAAACGGCATTTGTACAGCGTATTAATTCTGATCTTGCAAATGATCTTGGAAACCTGTTCAGCAGGGTTCTAACAATGGTGCATAAATATTTTTCAGGAGTTGTTCCACAAGTCGATACCCGGATGGAAGCGGAGCTTGGGCTCGGGCTGGAATCAGATGCATTACAAGCCATTGAAAAATATGAAAAAAATATGGAGACGTTTGCCTTCCACAAGGCGCTCATGGCCATCTGGGAATTTATCAGCCAGATGAACAAGTATATTGATCTTACCACCCCCTGGGTACTTGCAAAGAAAAAATCGAGCAGAAAGCAACTTGAAGTTGTAATTTATAACCTTCTTGAAGCCCTTAGAATCATATCCGGCCTTATCTATCCCATAATGCCGGAAACGGCCGAAATCATGCAAAAGCATCTGGGGTTGGACCCGCAAAAGCCATTCTATTATCTTGAGTTCCTTAAAACATGGAAGGCCCTGATTCCCGGCACGAACTTGCCTAAAACAATTACACTCTTTCCGAGGATAGATCTAAAAAAGGGTGATACTTCACCGCCGGGGGTAAGGGACCTAAGTTCTGAACCGACTGCAATCAAGCCCGAAATAACACTCGACACACTCAATAAAATCGATCTCAGAGTGGCTACCGTGATCCATGCAGAGGAAATACCCAGAGCGAAAAACCTGCTTAAACTTGAAGTTGACCTGGGTGAAAGGAAAACGATTATTGCCGGCATTTCTGCAGACTATACTCCCGAAGATCTGATAGGCAAACAGGTTATTATGGTTGCAAATCTCAAGCCTGCCAAATTGATGGGAATACTTTCCCAGGGCATGTTACTGGCCGCTGTTGATGAAAATGGTTGTACCGTGGCAACGATGGATAAAAAAGTAAAACCAGGAACATCTCTAAGCTAAAAATGAGCTTAGAGGCTTCGCTCCAATTGGAATGATGAAATAATGATTCCCCAAAGACTTGAAACCGAGCAAGCAGCCCTTAAAAAGCCGGGATGGAGAGAATACCAAAACAATCTGAAATGGGCCGCCGCCAGAAAAAGATTAATCAATAAAGCCATTAAATTATCCACCCTGGTTATTGTGTTGCTTGTTTCGGCTTACGGAATATTCGGCGGTCTTGGCGGAAAATCATTTTCTCATTTGCTTGGGGATTATTTTTCTTCATCCCATGATAACACCATCGACGCCCGCCTCAATTATGGCAAGTTAATCGACAAAAGCAATGTCCGGGATCTTCTTAAAAGCATATCATTTGTGAACCTTAAAAATAAGAGTTTCGACTTTTTTTCAGATGGCCGTAAATTTCGAATTGACACCAGTCTTGATATAGAACTGCAGGAATTTCTAATAAAAAAGCTGGATTTAGACACATCAAGATATATCGGGATAGTGGGGATGGATCCTGCAACCGGCAAGGTCTTATCTATGGTCGGTTTTGATAAGACAGATCCGTCTAACAATCCGTGCGTGGACAGCAGATTCCCTGCAGCGAGTATCTTTAAGATCGTTACCGCATCCGCAGTTGTTGAGAAATGTGGTTTTCAACCAGGTTCCAAGCTTTCATATAACGGAAAAAAACATACCCTGTATAAGTCCCAGCTTAAAGACCGGAGAAACCGTTATACCAACCGGATAACATTTCGGGACTCATTTGCACAGTCGGTTAATCCTGTGTTTGGGAAAATCGGCGCCCATTACCTTGGCAAAAATACTCTCGAAAAGTATGCCGAGGCCTTTGACTTCAACAAAGACATCGATTTTGAGATTGAGATTGCTCCGAGTTTCGTCAATTTATCCGATGAACCTTACCAGTGGGCCGAGGTTGCCTGCGGATTCAACAATAAAACAAAAATGTCCCCCCTTCACGGTGCAATGATGGCTTCGGCAATCATCAACCAGGGAAGCATCATGGAACCTACGGTCGTTGATCAGATTATTGACGAAAAAGGAGAGATTATTTACCGAAATCGTTTGGTCACGATCAACCAGGCAATTACCCCCAGGGCATCTGATATCCTTAATCAACTCATGGCGGCCACCATTCGCTCAGGCACGTGCAAAAAGGCTTTCAGGGGATACCGGAAAGATAAAATCCTTTCAAAACTCAATATCGGCGGCAAAACAGGCTCCATTGACAATAAATCTCACGATGCCCGGTATGACTGGTTTGTGGGATTTGCCGAAGAAAAAGACGGGCCCAAAAAGATAGCCTTATCGGTTGTTGTTGCCCATGAAAAATATATCGGCCTTAGAGCAAGTTATTACGCACGGATTGCGATTAAAAAATATTTCCGCAGTTATTTTGAAAAAACCGCTACCTGATGTCAAAAACGTAAAGCACAAAGAATTCGGCTTGTTACGAATTCATAAATATTGGGAATATCAATGAATTGTTTAATTAAAATTTTCAGTGTTATCAATCATATGTTTGGCCTGATTTCGGGCTGTCTTTTAGCAGACGTATATTTTGGAAAACATATGGCCGACCTGCCGGATGGTTCCATCGTATTTTTTCCATGCCGGGACAACCTTCTGTGCTGCGGACTCACAG
>MAXL01000339.1 GCA_001751005.1 Desulfobacterales bacterium S5133MH16 | reverse complement strand
TGCAGTAGCGCAAAAAGGTCATTTGTTATGATCTCTGACATTATAGCTTTTTCAGACAAGTAGAAGTTGTATCAGATACTACGCAACCTCCATGCCCACATATCATTGAGAATTGAAAAGGAGAAAACGGGTATGATGAGGATGATGAAACAGATCGCCGTCTGTCTTGCTGCCGGTGCCGCACTTTGCCCTTCTTTGGCGTTTGCGGACGAGGATACGGCAAAACTGGGGATAATCACGGTGACCTCACCCGGTACGGAACAAAGGATCGAGGATGTCCAGGCAACGGTCGAGGTCATAGATGAAGAGAAAATCAGCTCTTTTTCCGGCCGCAGTCTCTCGCAGGTCTTGCACTATGCCGCTGGATTTTTCGTCCGGGACAGTGGCAGCAATTCCCGCATCACTCTATGAGGGTTCGATGACGACCACACCCTGATATGGTGAACGGGTTGCGGAGAACCGTCAAATACGGAAACACGAGCGCCGATTTGAACGGTCTGCAGTTGGAAGACATTGAGCGAATCGAGATCGTACGGGGACCAATGTCTGCGTTGTACGGTTCCGAGGCGCTCGCTGGTGTTATTAACATTGTCACCAAGAAACCGACGGATGAAAAATCCCTTCAGACTACACTTGTCGGCGGCATCGTTGAAAGAGAGCAGCGCGACACGATCATATTCAAGGGTGCCGCCAACCTGGGCAGATACGGCAGCAGCCGTCACCGGGCCTCCTTTGAGGTCAAGAAGCGTGACGAATTCAAAGAAGACACCGATGACCCTTTCACCACTCTGAACCAGGAGGACAAGCTGTTTCTTTCCTATGGCGGGACTTACGACATAAGCGCCTACCACTGGCTCGGATGGAATTTCGAATATTACCACGAGGAGGACGAAGGCGTTAGTTCCGCCGGCAACGTCCCGACCTTTGAAAAGGAAGAACGTTATCACCTGGATGGCAAATACCATAATGAGACTGATCTTGGTATCTTTGATATGGCTCTTGGTTTCGGACGGAATGATGCCGAATCCGACCGCACGGCCGGAACGGAATCGACGGACTACAAGCAAATTGAACTGAATACGTTTTTTACACGCTCTTTTTTTGGGAACCATACGGCCACCTTGGGCGCCGGTGCAAGGAGACAGGAAATTGAGCAGACCATATACTCCAAAGTGCCGGACCGCAAGGTGTACCATATACTTGTGCAGGACCAATGGCGGATTTGGGACGATGTCATACTGGTAGCGGGTGTCCGTTATGACGACTACAGCGATTTTGGTGACACCACCAATCCGAGGGGCGCCTTGTCCTGGCGGCCGGGGAACTGGTTTATCCGGGTTGGTTATGGTCGTGGCTTCAAAGCGCCTAGTTTCGCCGAACAGTATTCGAGCTTCAAACGAGCATCGGGAAATCGGGTCTTTGATGTCATAGGCAATCCTGACCTTGAACCGGAAGAATCAGAAACCTACGAAGCCGCTCTTGGCTACAGAACCAAAAAGTGCGGCGTGGAAGGTATTTATCATTATTCAAAAATCGATAACCTGATCAGCGCCGAAATAACTGACGTCAAGGTAAGTCCTGGTCCTGTATACAATTTTGTTTCAGAATATATGAACGTTAGTAAGGCAAAAATTGACGGTACCGAGTTTACCTTTGACGCCAGGCCGTGGGATTTCTGGGAGCTGTCTGCCTCGTGGGAGTATCTGCACAAAGTGGATGATGACACTGGTGAAAGACTTCAAGACTATGCCCAAAATAAGGTTAAATTGGGAAGCACATTATACTTCGGTAAAACGAATTTTCATACGTATTACCGGAAGATCATAGATTTTTATGCCACGGCTCCATCGCGGGAATTGGTCGAAACTACCTATACCCAGGTTGATGTCAGGCTCGGTTATGGACTGTTCAAGAACCACGAGTTGTTCTCCGGCATAGATAACCTGTTTGACGATAAATCGCCGAGTAACTGGACGCGCGGCGGGTCTGTGATCGACCCTGGCGCCCGTTACTACTATATTGGATACTCGGCAGAATTCTAACCCGGAAAAAATGTAAGCGAGATCCAAGGAGGTGCTGCATCTTTGTCGAGCGCTAAGAGCAGAAGGAGAGTGAGATGAGTGGCGAAAGGCGCCAAACCCCATATTTCAACAAAAGAAAAGGAGGGAGAACAATGAGGAAGATAATCTTCATCATTATGGTAGGCATGCTAATAACGTTGACGGCTGCATCTGCACAAGCCCACATGCTTTGGTTCAACACAAATCAACATAAAGCTGACCCGGGCGAGACAGTATGGATCGAGATCGGCTGGGGACACAAATATCCGCGTCATGAGGCCATAAACGAAGGATGGGTTGAAAGCATCTACGCCCTTGCCCCCGATGGACAAAAGGTGACCGTGGAAAAAATCTTTCCGGCATTCTACCGATTTACTCCGACAACCAAAGGGACTTACCGGATTATTGCTAATCTTAAATCCGGATTCCTTTCCATAACAAAGCAGGGACATAAGTTGGGGAGCAAAAAGGATGTGACCGATGTCGTCTCATGCTTTCAGTACATCATGAATGCCAAGGGATTGATTGAGGTTGGGGGAAAGAAAGACGGCTTTTCCCAAGAAAGCGGCAGGCCCCTTGAAATTGTCCCTTTGAAAGATCCGGCCGGTTTGGAAGTAGGCGATACCTTGCCTGTGAAGGTTATGTTCCGGGGTAAGCCCCTTGCCGGGGCCAAGGTCCAGGGCATCTATTCGGGTTTCAAAACCGATGAAAAAAAACATTGGGCAGTGGAAGAAGAGACGGATGCTGAGGGTATTGTCCATGTCAAATTGAGCGCCAAAGGACAGTGGCTGTTGAAGACAGGCCATAAGACCCCTTATCCCGATAAAGCTGAGGCCGACGAGTACTCTTATTCCACCAGTCTGACTCTCGGCATATAAAGATGCCGCATGGGGTGAGGGCTTTGTTGCCCCACCCCAATGCAGAGAGCATTGCAGGAAGTAAGGAGAAATCAAATGCATTACTTTAGCTTAATCCTTATGATTGTGGGTACACTATCCTTTGTCACGTCTCCGCCGACTTGGGCGGAAGAGATGGGAGAAGAGAATGAAGATAAGCAAGAGACCGTCCGCCGGATCGGTGAGGTCGTGGTAACAGCTCATCAAGGAGGGGTAAAAGGAATAAACATCGGACATGAAACGACTTCGATTAATCTGGACTCCTATCGCAGCCCAAAAGGCGGAGAAACGATACAGGATATCTTGCAGAGCATAGCCGGAATCGACATCCAGAGGAGTGCTCCTGCGCTCTCTGATGATAAGGATGTGGTGAAGATAAGAGGATTCGGCGGGAGAAGATTTATGGTCCGCATAGATGGAAGGCCGATCAGAAATGCAGGCGGATTCGGTGACACTCTGGTTGATTGGACATCGCTTTCCCTTGAGAACATAGAGAGTATAGAGGTTATGCGCGGCGCCCATTCTGCCATTTACGGAGAAACTATCGGCGGAACCATTAACATTGTCACTAAAAAAGGTGGGACAAGAGAGGATATGAAGCCGGAAGTTGTCATGGATGCCGATTATTCCTCTTATGATACTCAATCATACACAGTCAGACTGACGGGGAATGCAGACTCCCTTGGTTACGCGTTGGCCGGCGGATATCGATCCTCTGACGGCTATCTCAGAAACAGCGATTACGAAATCCGGGACTTCACCGGCAGACTATCCTATCTTTTTCCCTTTGATGGCCGTTTGACCCTCGGATATAAAATCAGCAATCAGGACAAAGGCCTTTTTGTGGTTAATGACCCTTCCGGATTTGATTACGATTCTTCTTATCCCGATGTTCCTGAAGAGGCTTTTGGTACTCCATACTATTCGGGTGGCGAAAATTTTTTCGATCGAGAGACTCAGTATTTTGATTTGATTTTTGAACAACCCTCAAAACTTGGTGACTGGAAGATACATATTTATAAAACCAGAGAAGACAGGAATCAAGTTATGAACCAATTTTTCATAGGTGACTATCGTAAGCATTGCTGGGATTTTATCTTTGATGACTATGGATGGATTGTCCAAAATCGAGTAAGCTTGTTTGATAAGCACCACGTCACCTTTGGGTTTGACGGCAAGAACCTGTACGGCGAGTATTCTATGCGCAGACCGCCCTTGGGCCCCACGGAGGCTGACAGACAGAAAAAGATAGAGCATCGGGCAGGTTATATAGAAGATTCATGGCAGATTACCGAAGCGCTTAATCTCACCCTGGGTTTGCGATACGATGATGTAGATTTAAATTTTGTTGCCATAAGAGGAAACGAGGTTTCTGTTAATGAACATATTGACGAATGGTCCCCAAAGGCCGGCCTGACATACGAATTGCAACCGGGTACGAGAGGTTTTGTTAACATCAGCAAAGCCTTCCGAATACCTACCTGGCAGGAATGGAACTCTATGGGATATTCTACAGGGAATTACTTAGATAAAGAAACAGCCATGGAGTACGAGGTGGGCGTATTAAAACAAATTGGCAGAAACAGCGCCAGACTAACTTACTACTATTATGACGTGGATAACTATATACTTTTTAATCGCACCAGCACCATGACCCTTGCCATGGCAGGAAGACTCGAAGATGCGGTTTTCAATGCTGATTATCTAAAACTTCAGGGGATAGAAGCGGAACTAAATTTTGAGATTTCTGAACTCGTTAGCGGATATATTAATTATACTTACCAGGATTATGAGCTCGGATATACGCCTGTTCCGGAAGAACAAATCAGCAATGACTCGCATCAGCTCCCACGACACAAAGCCAATCTGGGTCTTGAATGGGCACCATGGCAAGATACGACAATTATGGGCGACATCAGATATGTGGACGACAGAAAAACAAGTTTAAACGAGAAGATCGATGGTTTTGTGACGATCGATTTTGGTTTCCAACAGTGCTTTTGGGACAAGAAACTGAAACTTAAAGGTTATGTGGCTAATCTGTTTGATAAAGAATACGAGGAGAGGTACCTGATTCCAGCACCGGAAAGGACATTTGGAGTCAACGTAAGCTATACATTTTAATGGCGGGACGACTATGTGATTTCCCCAATTTCTCAGCCACGAATGAACACGAATAAGAACAAAATTTTATGTACCCTTTGATTTCAGACCTCGTAAATTTCTCATGAACTTTTTGGACACTATCAAGGCGTTTTTTTTCAACATACAAAAAGATGTTTAGTAATTTCAATTGGTTATTAGGTTGGCACGAAATATGCTTATGTCCAATTTTTGTGCAATAGAATTGCTAATAGGTTAGTTGTTTACAATATGCTGATATTACAGCAACAAATCATA
>MAXL01000338.1 GCA_001751005.1 Desulfobacterales bacterium S5133MH16 | reverse complement strand
ATTACCAATGTTTGAGAAACAAGCAGGCTTTTGGCTTTCCCAAGATTTTGAGTCATTAATTTCAGGATATAGGGTCCGGGCAAGACATAAGCATTTGTCGGTGCATACAAACCTGTCACTATCGCAAAGCCGAAAAAAATGACCAAAAATTTGTTCAGGTATTGATGCAAAAAAAACCTAGAGTATTTCATCTGCGAATGTGGCCCCGTCTCCGAGTTCTTCTTCAATCCTCATGAGTTGGTTGTACTTGGAGATCCGGTCACTGCGGGACATGGAACCGGTTTTTATCTGGCCGCCGTTTACACCCACCACAAAATCTGAAATAAAAGAGTCTTCTGTTTCACCCCATCTGTGAGATATAACTGTGGTGTAGCCGACTTGTTCAGCCATGTCAATGGTATCGAGGGTTTCGGTAACCGTCCCGATCTGATTCAGTTTGATCAGGATCGAGTTTGCAATCCCTTTTTCAATTCCCTTCCTGAATATCTTGGGATTGGTTACAAAGACATCATCGCCAACGATCTGGATTGATCCTTCCATCCGCTCGGTCATCAATTCCCAGCCGTTCCAATCCTGCTCGGCAAGACCATCTTCTATGCTAAGGATAGGATACCTTTCAACCAAACTTTCATAATAATCGATGAGCTTTTCGGCATTGAGTTTTTTATTTTCTGATTTTAGGAAGTATTTTCCTTTTTTATAAAACTCACTTGCAGCAGCATCCAGGGCGATCCCGATATCGCTTCCGGGTTTGTATCCCGCAGACTCAATTGCGCTAATAATGAATTTTATGGCCTCTTCATGAGATTCAAAGTCCGGAGCAAAACCGCCTTCATCCCCCACGGCAGTGCTGAGCCTTTTGTCTTTAAGTATCTTTTTCAGGCTGTGAAAGGTTTCTGCTCCCATCTGTACGGCCTGAGTGATGGACTTTGCGCCCACAGGGACAATCATAAACTCCTGTATGTCAAGATTGTTGGCGGCATGGGCTCCTCCGTTTATGATGTTCATCATGGGAAGTGGAAGACATCTGGCGTTAATCCCTCCAATGTATCTATAGAGCGGTAACCCATGGGCCAGAGCAGCAGCCCGTGCAGCGGCCATTGATACGCCGAGAATTGCATTTGCGCCCAGCTTGGATTTGTTGGGCGTACCGTCCAGTTCAATCATGAATCTATCCAATGCAACTTGATCTGCTGCGTCCATCCCCCGGACAGCAGGTCCGATTTTATCCATTATGTTTTTAACGGCAGTGACAACGCCCTTGCCGCCAAACCGCTTTGATCGCTTATCACGGAGTTCCAGGGCTTCACGTTTTCCCGTGGAAGCGCCGGAAGGAACTGCCGCACGTCCAACAGCACCGCAGGAAACAAACACGTCTGCTTCAACTGTGGGATTGCCTCTAGAATCGAGTATTTCCCTGGCTTTTACATCAATTATCTCAGTCATTTTTTACTCCTTTAATGGTTATGGGTTATTCTTGCAACTCGTGTGAATTTTCCATGTAGAATTTATCTTTCCTTTTTTGCAGCGCCCACCAACATTCTCACTTTTGCAGCTTGACAAGATAAAAATAAATGTTACTCTCCTAACATTACTATGTCAAGAAGCGGGAATACGATAAGCTATTTTATTGTTTGACCTTAGGGCTCACTCAAAAATAACTTCACATTTTGGATGCCGATGCATCCCGACTGGCTGCGTTACGAAAACTCGAAATATGCTTGATATTCCTTAAGTTTTCGTGCCTTGCCAGCCGGGCGCCTCAACTCCCAAAATTGTAAATTTAATTTTTCTTGAACCCTTAAATACAAATTTTGAACCGTTTTTTTTCCAATTATCATGGAACACTCAGATTTTTATTCCAATGCCCATCTTGTTGTCGCTGCGATAAGAGTTCTTACACACCAGAATTCTACGCCTCCTTCTATGGATCAGGTTTGCCGGATTATATCTTTTTCTCTGGAACAGGGCAATTTCATCTGTAAAAAGCTTAAAGAGATCGGGATTGTTGATGTGGTTGAAGGTGGCTTCGGGACCCGCCTTTTTATCAAAAACCACTTAAAAATAGAAGAAATACCCAAAGGCAAAAAAGAGGACAATCTTGAAGAATCCCTGAAAGCATTTCAGAATTCCAGAAAAGATTTTACCCGGAAAATAGAGTCGTTTCAAGCCAAACAGGCAAAAAAGCAAAGGGATCTTTTTGCTGAACTGGAAGAAAAACTGAAAAAAGATTCGAACAAATAGAGAGATAACCATGAAACAGTACCAAGAGACAATTGAAAAAATTAAAGAGGCGATAAAACAACAACCCGAAAATGCCGAGATGTGGTGCAGTTGGGGAGTGGCTCTTGTAGAGTTGCAGCAATACCAAGAAGCTGTCGGGAAGTTTCAGAAGGCTTTAGAAGTCAAGCCTGACTTTGTACCTGCGTTGTACGGCTGCGGCTTTGCATTGACGGCCCTTGGCCGAAAGGAAGAAGCATCCGAGAAATTTAAAAAGGCTAAAGAAATTGCTCCCGATAATGCAGGAGATTCAACTTAACCCAAACATTGCACCACCCTTGGAGATAGTATTTAAAAAAAGATAAAATTATTAAAAGGGCAATGCCGGTAAGAAATTTGAAATGTATTATTTCTATGGAATTTCTTATCTTCTTAACGTTGCCATCAGCCGTTTGGGTTCCTTAAAATAACCAAATGCATCAATGATGCTTTTGCAAACAACATTTGAAGACAGTAAGGTTTCAACGCAAGCACCTTCTTCTTGAACCAAAGCAATTCCCAAACACGCTTCTTTTAGCATTAATCTGTCATTATTCCCGTTGCCCATACAAACCGTATGGTCTTTCCCGATAGCCGAAACATACTCAAGTTTGCTATGGGCTTGATTTTGCTTGGATATCTTTACCAGCTTGCAATTAACATTTTCCAGTTCACGTTCAACAAATCCATAAGTATCAGCGGTAATTACATGAAACTCTATATCCTTGGAAAGCTCATTAATAATCTCACGAACCCCGTCAATCAGCTTTCCGTCAACAGCAATGGTCCCATTGTAATCACACACAACATGTTTGATTTCTAATCTGATATATCCCGGAATATCAATTATCATCATGAGTTCCTTCCTTGTTTGTTCGAATATGATATGAAATAAACGGGTTATCTGAGTTTTATAGTGTTATGGTCTCAAGGTATTCCTTAACGTTGCCGATGGTTGCGATGAACATCCTTGAGCCGGTCATAACCGTGAATACGTCATCCATGTTACCGCAAGTCCTGGCAAATTCCGGTCCTATTACAACTGCAGGCTCCGGTGCGTCGGGTTTTTGGGTCATGGCAGCTATATACATATCCAGACGCTCTTTTAGTATTTGAAAATAATCAATATTATTGCCGATCATCAATCCGGTTGTTGTAGATATGCTCTGTGAAAATTCATGAACCGCCTTCCAGTAACCCTCTAAAAGCTGGTTTTGCTGGGCACAATTTTCCAGATAATAGGATATGCTCCAGCCGATGCTGATAATTTTCAGTATCTGGAGTTCGTATTCAACCTTGCCCCGCTTGATGTCCGCGTCTTCCGGCAGATGTGACATAAGCGTTTTAATATCCTCACGGTTAATCGCAAAGTTAAACAGATCCTCTCCTGCTTTTTCCACCCCTGCTTTTTTCTCTTCTGAATCTTCCATTGTTACATGACCTCATAACACGCCGTCACCAGCCGGAGGGAGAACAAAAAGGCCGCCCACCAAAATAAATTCGACGCCCGCCTCTATGAGTCCTTCAAGTATTGCGCTTAGGTCCGCGCCTGTTGGTTTTTCGCTGCTGGTAGGCATTTCTTCAGCTCCATAATGGTACGTACCGCTTTATCATTGGCCTGCAAGCGTTCCTCGGGTGACATTTTGAGGAACATCGAGACCAACCCCTTATCAACACCTAATGGGTCCTTGGGTTTTGTTTCTTTGACCATTTTTCTTTTTATCCTATCAACCCATAAAACATCATTAAAATCTCTTACAAGTTGCAGGAACCCAATTTTTTCCGACAATCTTTCTTTCTATATTATCATGAAACAAGCCGGCCAAGGCGAGTAAAGCAGCAATCAAATGACAGCGGCTAAAAACAGCAATCCCAGGCCTGCGATCATAAAACCGGCTATTGCTTCAATCAAATTCTCGATCACAACCGCCAGGCGGCCATGCTTTCCAACCATGCCCAGCGAGACGGCTTTGCCTGACATAACCATCACTACGACGAATGTAATGGTTAGGGCCATGCCCATAGAAATGGTAATCCCCAGCATAATACCCAATCCGACCAGTTTCATGGACAGGGCAAACAGCATGACCATCACCACCCCCGAGCATGGGATCATTCCGACCACCAATGCGGATAACAAAGGACCATAGAGATGGCGCTTATGGTTCCCATTATAAGCCGGGTGACCGCCTTTTGCACTTTTTATCCATCTGTAACTGCTTTTGATCAGAATACCCAAACCCAGACAGGCAATAAGGCTGAAGCTAATAATTTGGGTGATGCGGGTTACATCTTCCAATGTTCCTGTGACACTCTTTTGTAAAATAATGTGGATGATCAGCACGAACATGATTCCCGACAAACCGTGAAACAGAGCAATAGAGCCGCCGAAAAGCATGCCTCGTAATAATTTCGGACGCTGAGATAAGATATATGATATGGCTAAGACTTTGCCGTGTCCCGGGCCGGCCGCGTGAAGCATACCATAGGCAAAAGCAACCAACAACAGAAAGACCAAAGGTTTCGGGCTATGGGTTTCCTTGGCCTCACGCACCAGATCCGACATTTTCTGGTTGAGTCGGTGCTGCCACCGGGTGATTAAGGACAGAAACATATTCTTGGCAGCAGGATGTGTCGTTGTATGATGAACTTTTGATTGCGGTTTGGCGGTAAACGGGTTCTGCGCAAAGACCGGGTGTTGTATAACCAGAATGCAAACAACCAAAAGGTAAAGCAACAAAAACGTGATTCTCATGACTTTAACCTGAATTTCAGAAATAGTGCCCAGGGATTGATCATACCAAAATAAATCGAGGTGGATTTGTCTTCTTTAATGGCGCTTTCGATCACAAACCGATCTCCATTCTTAACCCGTGCAGGCCGTTTTTGGGCGAAGAAGATGGCGGTATAATATGTGGGATCATATACGGCGATGACGATGTGTTTAAACAATTCGCGGGCTTTCACATGGCACGGCACAAAAAAGTGATAGGAAAGCTTTCCGTTTTTTAACACCGCGTTAAAATTCGAGATCCACTTGATCTTGAAGGACTGACCATCGATTTTCACGAAAATAAAATAATCGTATTCAGCGATATATGAGAACGCTTTCTCTTTCACCGCTACAACTTCGGCCGGTTCCATTATGCCGTTTTGGTTTTGATCGTAATCCATAGCGATCATGTTGCCGAACATCTCATCAAACCGCCACTCCACCCCAAATCCTGCCAAACCGTGATTGTCAAATACGATTTCCAATCGCTGGACAATAAATACATGCGGATGGGCGATCACGTCGGAGCCCATGCACAAGGCATTCAAAAAAAGAATCAGACATAACACCTGCTTTCCCAAACGAATCATGTGCATTTAACCATCGGCAATTCCATTTTGGGAAAAATTTTTTGAATAAAGTTTCTCATGTTACCGCTCATAAGACATCCTCAATCGACACATGGCAGATGCCGCTGCGCTTATCCTCAAGCATGGGGACAGGCATCAAATCAGCATATTATTTTTTTGACCGCATCGTTTATTCCCATAAAAGGGCTTGCTTTCATGGGATATCAAATTGAGTGTTTTTGTCTCTGACAATCAGTACCGGACAGTGGGCTTTGCGAACTACTTTTTCGGCAACGCTGCCCATGAGCATGTGCGAAATGCCTGTTCTGCCGTGACTGCCCATCACAATCAAGTCCATATCTTTTTCCTTGGCCTCTTTAATGATTTCCACAAAGGCCTTGCCCTGCCGTGTGACGGTTTCCACTTTAATGATCTTTTTGATTTGTTGGGTTAACTTGTTTAGCTCTTCATATGCATGCTTCTCCATTTTTTCAGCAAGTTCCTGCGGCGTGAAAACAAGGATCTGGTAATGCTCAAATTCATGAAGATGCTCCACTACGTGCAGCAGCAGAAGCTCAGCATGATGATGAGACGCTAAAAAGACCGCGTATTCCAAAACGTTAGCGGAGATTTCCGAGAAATCTATCGGACATAATATTGTTTTGATTTCCATTTTAAACGCTCCTTTTAATAAGCTATGAATAAAATTTGACGGTCTCGTAAAAAGTCCAACTTCTGCGTTGTGCTGCATTTCGTAATCATTCAACGTACGAAAAGTACGCCTCATGATTACAAAATTT
>MAXL01000337.1 GCA_001751005.1 Desulfobacterales bacterium S5133MH16 | reverse complement strand
GACCGTTTTTTCTTGACAAAATATGATAAACTGACAAATCATTACCTTAAATCGTTCCTCGTTTAAATATTTTTTTTACTTTTCCCCCATTTCCGGATACACTGCAAAATAAAAAACCAAAAACTCTGCGATCTTTGCGGCTCTGCGATAAATAATTTTTTATTGAAGACCCTTTTAGGGGTGCTTATTGACTTTACGGAGGGTGCCATGTTTTCAATACCGCATGGCGTAATCTGCGCCTGCCTGCTACCTCATGTCATGGAAGTAAATGTCAAAGCGCTACAGCGTATAGGCACCCTTGAGTTCCTATCGCGCTATGATGAAGTCGCCCGCCTTTTGACCGGCAAACCAGATGCTGGGGCAACACACGGAATTGACTGGATTCACGATCTGTGCAACGCACTGGATGTAGCGCCGCTTTTCGAATTCGGAATCACGGAAGCTCACTTTCCTGAAATGATCGCCGGGGCTAAAAGAGCGAGCAGTATGAAAGGAAATCCTGTTGAATTAACCGATGAAGAGTTAATGGAAATCTTAAGAAAAGCCGTTTGAATCTTATGTTAGGCTAAGAGCCGATAAGACTGAATCGTTTGTTATCTTTTAAGGATTTATCAAATGTTAACGTGACATTCGCTCCGGCCTTCTCATTTGAACGGCCAATATAATAATCTGAAAAATCGCCTTTTTCTTTATGATAATCATTCAAAGCCTGCCATACCGTATCCTTGTCTACAATCTCAAACTGGGCCGTTCTCATGATGCTGTCTAGAACCGGAACAATCTGAGGCTTTCCAAAATCATATGCGCTTTCAAGAACCCAAACCAATTCACATAACACGATTGGCTGTATCACCAGTTTTTCACCTTTTGCTGCAGCCCCTTCGATTTCTTTTGCGGCCAATCGGGCCTGTTTCTGATGGTCCTGAGTCAGATATCGAACCAGAACATTGGTATCCAAACCCTTCATCAGATCTTGCCTTTGCGCTGTTTTATGGCGAGGTTCATATCTTCTATTGTCACCGGCTTTCTCCCGGGACGAAATAACATTCCTTTTAAGCGCTTAACATCGTGTACCGCGGGTCGAATCAAAACATCTCCGTTGTCTTGAACGACAAAGTCGAGTTTATCGCCGGGTTGCAGGCCCAAATGATCCCTGACGGCCTTGGGAATGACGGTCTGGCCTTTACTGGTGAGTGTGGCAGTCGGCATTAATTTCCCCTTTCAATAATTTCTTGCCAAAACAGATAATTCTTACATTATGGTAAGCAAGAGTTAAACCCAAGTCAAGATTTTTCTTTTTTTGATTGTTGTTTGTCGAAAGAAAATTTCCGCTTCTGGGCTCGGACCGAGCTAATGTATTGAAGATAGATATAAAACACCAAGAATAAGGGTGATATCAGGGCGTAGAACGATGGTTTTGATGCCTTACATGCGGAATAGCGTCGGCCATTAACTCAACAGGACCTGCAAAGTCGCTGGCGCTGAGGGTGAATTCAAGCTGCCCGTTTGTTACACTCAGTTTTTCGTTCTGCTCTTAGGGAAATTAACGCTCTTCGATATATTGATATATCGAATAATTTCTGTCATAAAAGAGATATGCCACGCTGATCAAGAATAGATGCGCATAAAAAAAAGGGTCAAAGGCAAATTTGACCCCTTTTCTTAGTTATGTGTTATAAACACGTTAGAACGTGTAAACCTAAAATCGTATCGGGCAAACAGGGGACCGAGGTTTGAGATCATTCTTTAAACTTAGAAAATCTTCAGACCAGTTGTAAGGATTTCCTTAGCCAGAGGATTGGAAATATCAAAATCGGATTCTCTGAATGCATGGGGTTCAATTCTGGTATCGAATTTTCTTCTAAGTTTCATTAACTGAACTTGCATATCAAAAGTATCAGAGAGATTTTCAAAAATAATTGCCAAATCTATGTCGCTGTCTGCTTTAACGATACCTTTAGCATATGATCCAAAAAGATAAGCCTTTTTCATATTTGGGTTTTTATTTCTGATAAAATCAACATATCTCCTTGCTACTTCAGAAGCCTCTTTTTTATCCATTCTCTGAACTCCTTGATATTATCGACCCATTTTTCAGTAAACTCTTTTGAACACTTCCTGTGGAACTCCATTTTATAATCGTCATATCTTGCCCGAAGATTGAAAGCGGATATAGTATCCAAAATATCTTTTTGATCTTCATCCAAGGACAATCCGCCCTTCTCGGATAAACGTACCAGATCGTGAATGAAGGGCGGTGTGTCAGAGATACTTTGAACGTACCAGGCCTTCAGTAACTTTTCGATAACTAAATGACCAATGAAGAGTGACCAGGTGAAATCACCTTTTTCCAGTAAATGTATCATTGCCCGAAAATCATTATCGGAGCTATCTATCCAATATTTTATCAACTCTTCTTTACTCAATACCATCTTTCACACATTTTTCGGAATTGTATTTTGGGCAAATAGCCATGAGACATCCCACGACAACTTGAAACTTAATAATAACACAGAGATATTAAATAAACAATGCCTGTGAATGGGGTCACCTTGCTCAGTGAATAGTAATCTTTGAAGACTATCACATCATGTTGATATCATTAATATTAAAGGTTTTAGGTTTAGGCTCGAAATGACAATCTACAATTGACCCCTTGCGACAACTGAATTTTGACCCCCCAAAGTTTTAAAAAAAATCCAACGTGTTAAACAACATTTGTTTATTGTTAACTCTAAAGTTCAAGAGGCCCGGGATTATTTTTT
>MAXL01000336.1 GCA_001751005.1 Desulfobacterales bacterium S5133MH16 | reverse complement strand
TAGTTAATAAACAACGGTTAATAATTAATAATTAACAATTGATTATTGATTATTAGATCAGGGTTTAGAAATTGTCGGTTCACCTCACAAATCTGAACGGTAACCCTGTGAACGCTTACATTTACGAAAAGGTTATTAAATGAAAAAAAACATTTCGAACAATAAATTTACGGGTGCGACCCGGTACGTTCTGGATGATGAACTGGCCAGCATCGTTAACGTTTCCATGGCCCTTGAAATGCCGCTTCTTCTCAAAGGAGAGCCGGGTACCGGTAAAACCATGCTGGCCCATTCCATTGCCGAGAGTCTGGCCATGCCGCTGATTGTCCTTAATGTGAAATCAAGCATGAAGCTTGTGGATGCCCTGTATCAGTATGACACGCTGACCCGCCTTAACGACAGCCGCTTTGGCGATTCTCACCGGGATGTCAGCAATATTGAAGATTATATAAAGATGGGCAAGATCGGGCAGTCTTTTACCTCCAAACAAAGGACCGTGCTGTTGATCGATGAGATCGACAAGGCCGATACTGATTTCCAGGATGATATGCTGGATGTGCTCGATCAAATGGAGTTTGATATTATCGAAATTGATAAAACCATGAAAGCTGTGCATCGTCCGGTTATCATTATTACGTCAAACGCCAAAAAAGATCTGTCGGACCCCTTTTTGGGAAGATGCAATTTTCATCACATTGCCTTTCCGGATCCCAAGATGATGCGAAAGATCATAGGGGTTCATTTCCCGGATATCGATTCGAACCTCATGGAAAATGTGGTGACAACGCTCTATAGAGTGCGAAAAATTGATGCCGTTGAAAAGAAGCCGGCAACCCGGGAACTGATCAACTGGATACGCGCCTTGAAATCCGATCCGGATTTTAAGCCCAAGACCCTGATCAAAGGCGACATCCCCTATCTGGGGGTTTTGTTTAAGAAAAGCCAGGATTACGAGCGCGCCGTGGAAGCAACCCGTGGCGGCCATGTGATTTAGCCCGAATATTTCATGAAAATTTTTTTGTTCAATTTCTCAAAAGTTTTCACCCTGCGGGCGAGAGCGAGACGCCCATTTGCTTCGTTATCAAGGGCTTGCAGTAGTCTACTACGGCTGCGCCCTTGAATGCCTTACAAATGAACGCCTCGCTCTCGTGAAATATCCGGGTTAGGAATAAGCCAATGTTTATCGATTTTTTCTATAGCCTAAAAAATGCCGGAATTCAGGTCAGCCCCACGTCGTTTCTGACCCTTCAGAAGGCGCTCAATATGGGATTGATTAATTCCCTGGATGAGTTCTACACATCCGCACGGGCCATTCTTGTGAAAAGCGAACGGTATTTTGATGTTTATGACCAGATTTTCGCCCACCGCTTTGAAGGGGCGGAACTGCCCGAGTATCAAGGATTTGAAATCGATGATATTTCCAGAGCCATGCTGGATGAATGGCTCAAAGACCCCCAGACCCTTGCCCAGGCTCTGGATATGGATGAAGCGGAGTTGCTCCAACTGACCCCTGATGAACTGATTCAATACTTCAAAGCGCGCCTTAACGATCAGAAAGGACGTCATTACGGGGGCGCAACCTGGATCGGTACCGGCGGATCATCACCCGTGGGCCATTCCGGGGACCACCCCGGAGCAATGCGGGTGGGAGGGATTTCCCGGAACCAGTCGGCGGTAAAACTTGCTCTGGAAAGAAGATACAAAGATTATACCCGCAGCGGCCTCCTGACCCAGGACATGGTTGGAGAAGCCTTAAAACGGCTTCGCAACATGATACCGGTAGGTCCCGAAGATAACGTGGACATCGATAAAACCATTTACCAGACCATGAAAAACTGCGGAGAAATCCAAATCGTTTTTTCTAAAAGTTTCAAAGACCGCCTCAAGGTGATCCTTGCCATCGACAACGGCGGATGGTCCATGGATCCGTACATACCGGTTGTCCAGACCCTTTTTGATTATGCCCGGGACCAGTTCAAGGATCTTAAAACCTGCTTTTTCCACAACACCGTATATGACATGCTCTGGGAAGATCCGGCCAGAGCGAACAAGCCCATTCCAGTGGAACACCTTGCCGCCTTTGACCCGCAGACCCGTCTTGTCCTGGTGGGCGATGCAAGCATGGCCCCCTATGAACTCATGGCCGCAGACGGATCCATACATGTAAAGGAGCGGAGCGGAAAGCCGAGCATCGAACAGCTTAAATTTCTGGCTCAAACCTTTCCCCATAGCGTATGGCTGAATCCGGCATCTTCGCAAATGTGGGACTACACCCCCACCATTGCGACCATCCGTCAAATTTTTCCCATGTTCGAGCTTTCCCTGGACGGTCTGGAGGAAGCGGTAAGGCATCTGATGGCCAAATAAACCCCATGTCACGGAGCGCGATTACGATGAAACAGGAGCTTATCCGAATCATTTGTGAAAAATCTTTCAAATACAGCCGGGAGCCGAGTTTTAAACTGGTTTCAGGCAAAATGAGCCATTTTTATGTAAATTGCAAGCCCACCACCTTGAGCCCCCGGGGTATGTTTCTGGTGGGACATCTGGTATTCGATGCCATCAAAGATCTGAAAGCCCACGGGATCGGAGGACTGACATTTGGCGCCGATCCCATGGCGATTGCCACCGCCTTTGTTTCGGAATTAAAAGCAAAACCCATGAATGCCTTTTCCATACGCAAGACCCAAAAAGACCATGGTATTGTTCGGTGGATCGAAGGAGATATGAACCCCGGACAGCGGGTTGTGATTATCGATGATGTGGTCACAACCGGGGGGTCCACGATCCAGGCCATAGAACGGGCCCGTTCCGAAGGACTGGAGGTGGTAAGGGCGGTTATCCTGGTTGACCGCCAGGAGGGAGGGCTTGAAAACATCCGTGAACATGTCACAGATGTGACCGCGATAATTACCCGGGATGATCTCATGGAACAATGGTCCTCCGTCACCGGTTCCCGGACTCTATGAGTATTCCGGAATACTTCAATCAACGCAAAGCCTTTTTCCAAGCCGTTTAACGTATAACCTGATGTGTTGTTTATGCAACACCATAGGGTACAATCTAAAAATTAAAAGAGGAGGTAAGTATGAAGATAAAATACTTTATCGTTTTCGTTGCACTAGCGGTTTTATCAATGCCGTTGAGCGGCTATTCCTCAGAGCAAAACCAACAACAGTCTCAACCGTGTCCAGCCGGCGGGAAGGCCACTCCAGGACTACAGTGTTACGAGCGTTTTAAATCCATGGATACCAACCATGACGGTGCGGTTACCCTCGAAGAGTTCAAAACAATCCCGCACCACCGGGGGTATTCTGAAGAAATTTTCAAATCAAAAGACATTAACGGAGATGGTTCCCTGACACAGGAAGAACTCTGTGCGGCCAAGGGGATGCATAAAAAAATGGGAAAGTAGGCTACATCTATATTTTCAATATAAAACTATATTTCAGCAGATGTTGAAATCATTTATTTTGATGAAAATATCTTGACGGAACCCAAGGTTTCAACATTTTACATGTGTAAATCCTTTATTTTTTGTCGTTATTTTAATATAGTAGGATTTAGGCGTGTTTTTAGAATATTAGCAATGAGAATAAAAGACAGGAGATGAATAATATGGGAAGCTTGAAACAAGAAGCCCTTAACGCCATTTCTAAAATGCCGGATACGGTGAACATTGATGACATTATGTACAGACTTTATGTAATCGACAAAGTGAGAAAAGGCAGGGAAGCGGTTTGGCAGGGTAATGTCATTTCGATAGAAGAATTAAAGGAAGAAATGAAATCATGGTAGCATGGTCAATTCGGGCGAAGAACGACTTAAAACAGATTTACGATTACATTGCTAAGGATTCAAAATATTATGCAAAAAATGTTGCACAAGATATTGTTTCGAAAGCCGAAGAATTAAATGAGTTTCCAGAAATGGGTAGAGCCGTTCCAGAAATAGGCGATGATAAAATCAGAGAATTAATCATATATTCGTATCGGCTTATTTATGAAATTACACCTGATGCCATAGCAGTCCTTGCTCTCATTCATGGTAAAAGAGACTTTTCCAGGCTGGATAGAAATGGTTTAGATCGATAGGAAACTTGTTGCCGGCCAATGTACCACTAACCTATACCTTTCATCCCTATAGAAGAAGCTGGCCATGCACCTCCGGCGCAAAGATATTAAAACACTTTGCGCTATGCGCTAAGGATGTACGTCCCGGACTTCCCGTTATCGGGGGCGCCCCGCTCTTTGAGCGCCGTAATTGAGCATTAGATGTGTTTTTAAGCATTGATTTCCCTGGTCTTGCAGAACCTTATCCCGAGCCATTCTTCCATGCAATAGCCGAGCTGCCATTCACTTGTCGTCAGATAGGCCCTCGATCCTTCGGCATCCATTGCAATGTTGGCGCTGTTTTGCTCCTCAAAATCCCGCATCTTTTTAGGGTCGTCGCATTGGACCCACCGGGCAACATTATAATCAACCTGTTCGTAAGCAGCATCAACGCCATATTCAGACTTGAGGCGTTCCATGGTGATGTCAAACTGCAGCATTCCCACGGCGCCCAGGATATAGTCTCTTGCGGCAAGCGGCCTGAAAACCTGAACAACCCCTTCTTCCGCGAGATGGATCAGTCCTTTTTGAAGATGCTTGGTTTTCATGGGATTCTTGAGAATTACCTTTTTGAAAAATTCAGGCGCAAAATTGGGAATTCCGCAGAATTGCAAGGGTTCCTTTTCTGAAAATGTGTCCCCTATCTTTATGGTGCCATGGTTATGAATACCGATGATGTCGCCGGGATAGGCTTCTGATACGTTTTCACGCTCATTTGCCATAAAGATGGTGGCGTTTGAGAATATAACATCTTTTCCGATTCGGTGGTGAAAGGCCTTCATTCCTCTGGTAAATTTTCCCGAGCAGATCCTTATAAATGCGATTCGGTCCCTGTGGGCCGGATTCATATTGGCCTGGATCTTAAATGCAAAACCGGAGAAGGGCTCCTCGTAGGGGGAGACTTCCCGCGTGACAGCAGCTCTGGGACCCGGAGACGGCGCTATTTCCACAAATGCGTCCAGCATCTCCTTTACACCGAAATTATTGATTGCGCTCCCGAAAAAAACAGGTGTTTGGTTGCCTTTTAAGTAATGGTCGAGTTCAAAAGGATTGGCAGCCCCTTCAATCAATTCAATGTCCTCTCTTAACTCATCTGCCTGGCTACCGAGAATCTTGTCGAGTGTTGGAACGGAAAGGTCGTTTATCACAATGCTTGCCCTGCTCTTTGTTTCCTGGCCGGACATAAAAAGGTAAAGCTCTTTTTTATAAAGATTGTAGACCCCTTTGAATCTTTTTCCCATGCCAACGGGCCATGATAGCGGTGTGCACTCGATCTGAAGTTTGTTTTCGATATCATTAAGAATATCAAGGGGCGCCATGCCCTCCCGGTCCAGCTTGTTGATAAAGGTAATGATGGGCGTGTTGCGCATGCGGCAGACTTCCATTAGCTTCTCGGTCTGGGGCTCAACCCCTTTGGCGCCGTCGATGACCATCAGTGCGCTGTCGACCGCTGTAAGCACCCGGTAGGTATCCTCAGAAAAGTCCTGATGCCCGGGTGTATCCAGAAGATTGATCTCAAAGCCGTTGTAATTGAATTTCATCACCGATGTGGTGACGGATATGCCTCTTTCCTTTTCGATGGCCATCCAGTCGCTGGTGGCATATCTTTGGGCCTTGCGGGCCTTTACGGCCCCTGCCTGCTGAATGGCGCCGCCGTAAAGAAGCAGCTTTTCGGTTAATGTGGTCTTGCCCGCGTCCGGGTGGCTTATAATTCCAAACGTCCGGCGCCTGTCGATCTCTTTTTTGTTTTTGTTCATTATATATTTAGCCCGCATTTCTCATGAAGAATTTATTTTGTTTTTGGAAACAACAATAAACAAGATTATTTGTAGATCAGGTCAAAGAGTTTGTCTGCAGTTTTTTTATCCAATTTCTTGAGTATTTTATATTCTTCAAGGGCGGCATCTTTCCGGCCAGCATGGAGATAGAAGACACCCATATTAAAGTGGGCCGGTACGAAATCAGGGGCGATGCGAATTGCCTGCTTGTAGGCCGCGACCTCCTCCTTTAAGTTGCCAAGATTACCGTATATAATTCCTATGTGATAATATGCCCCCGGTATTTCGGGATCGATTTCCAGGGCCCGTTTAAAGGCATCGATAGCATCCCGATACCTTCCCAGCTTTCCGTAGGTGATCCCGATGTTATAGTGGGACGTAGCATAATCCGGATGAATCCGTACCAGCTGTTCAATGGCTTCTTTCTCGTCGTTTATCCGCTTCTGCCCGCTGTATATTTCAGCCAGGCCAATATATGCCGGGCCGTAGTCCCGGTTGATTCTGAGCGCCGTTTGATAAGATTCAATCGCTTCTTTGTATCGATCCAGGCTTTGATAGTATTTCCCGAGATAGTAGTGCGCCCTGGTTTTGTCCGGACTCGTTCGTATGGCCTCTTTAAATGCCTTGATGGCTTCGGGCGGCTGCTTAAGGCCCACATAGCAGCTTCCCAGGCCATACCAGGATTCGGCATCGTCCGGACTTTTTTCGGCAGCTTCCTTGTAATACTCCAGCGCTTTTTTATATTTTCCCCGGATAGAGAATTCAAAGCCTTTTTTACACAACTCGGCAGCCAATCCGGGCTTTTTCGTGCTGACACTGTAAGTCCACTCTGGCAATGTCATTACGGTTTTTTCATCCTTTAAATCCAATACACTTTGCCCGGCGACGGCAAAATTTAGATTTTGACCGGGTTTCACAATAAAAGAGACAACCCCGATGACCTTTCCGTCCATATTGATTACCGGGCTGCCGCTGGAGCCACGGGATGCCGGAGCGGACATCTGGAAAATTTTACCGATGTTGGGTAATTCCCGCACTGCCGAAACAATGCCTTCGCTGACAGTTTGGTCAAGCCCGAGAGGGCTGCCGACCACGAGGATCCGCTCGGCGATTTCGGGAATATCATGGGTCACCTCTACCTTGTGAACCGATTTTTCGGGAATCTTTACTTTTACCTTAATCAGATCGGTGGTTTTGTTATATGCCAAAACCCTTTGAATCTGATATTTGTGACCGTCATAGGTTTTGACATCTGCCGCGTAAGCCCCATTGAGAACGTGATAATTGGTAATCAAAACCCCGCCTTTATCGACAAAAAAGCCGCTTCCGATACCGATCCGTTTCTTTTCAGCATCATAGGTGGTTATCTTGACCACGGCACGCTGGACAATGCTTGTCACCTGGACCAGGTGCGTGTCAGTAGAAATCGTCTTGTCGGGATAAGAAGCGCATCCGGTCATCAATGACAACCATAGAAGTCCAAAACAAATACCGCTGATATATTTTGCTATATTTTTCATTTCTACCT
>MAXL01000335.1 GCA_001751005.1 Desulfobacterales bacterium S5133MH16 | reverse complement strand
AGCCTGAAGGTTCCCCAGTGAACAATAAAAAGATGCCTGGCACGAAGTTCGCAAAATGCCCGGACCATCTCATGGGGGTTCATGTGGCTGGTAGCCATGAACCAGCGGGGTTCATAGGCACCAAGATTGAAAATTGCCAGATCAATGGAAAATTCTTCTCCGATCTCACGAAAGCCCTCAAAATAGCCCGTATCACCTGAAATATAGATAGTAAAGCCTCCGGCCGTCTTGATTAAAAATGAGCCCCACAAAGACCGGTTTGGCCCGACAAAAGGATTTCTCATTGTCCAGTGGTTGCAGGGAAGCAGCGTTATTTCCAGTTTATTTTCACTAAAAGTTTCAAACCAGTCCATTTCAGTACGTCGATTCATTTTCAGATCATCAAGAATATCATTATAGCCCAGAGGTGTAATAACATGGGTATCTTTTCCTAAAGAAGAAAGGGAAGGTTTATCCAGGTGGTCATAATGGCCGTGGGTAATAAGGGCATAATCAGGTTGCGGCATCTCTTTAATGTCAGAAGCCAGAGGTGAGAAATCCTTGAACAATCCTGGAATCCCGAAAAAAAGCGGGTCTACGAGGATGTATTTATCCGTATCTTTTATCATCACGCAGGAATGCTTAATAAATGTGATTGAAAGACCCTTTTTGTCTTTGACCGTTTTCCAGTCAATGGAAACAGGAATCACGCGCTCCTGCTTATAAAAGGCCTTGAAGCGATTTTTGGAAAACACCTTCCATTGTATCATCCGCCATGGATTTCTTAAATTTACACTGTTAAAAGGATTTATAAACCGATTTTTACCGTGATGGATTTTTTTAAGCACGATCTCCCTGAGACTTAAGATAGGTTGAGCGCCAGCCACGTTCCCCTTTTCCCCGGCAAATGCAGCCTTAAAAATTGCACCAAAAGGAAGAAGGCAAAAGATAAAGACCATTTTGCTCCATATAAAAAGCTTATTTATGAAAAAACGTCGCGTCATGGTATTTCTTATAAATTTGTCCATTTCAAGGGATTGTTTTAATGGAATCACCCTCGTTTAAAAAAACTATAAGTCTTTTTCCCCTTTTTTGAAAGTAAAAACAGCCCGCCGTATGTTATTTTTGCCATGATATCATTCTCATTCATATGATGATCGCTGAAAGACAAGATGCCCTCAGCTTTCAAAATCCGGTGTAATTCCACTATTACAGCATCCGAATTACTCAGCATATGAAAGATATCATATAACAAAATGACATCCAGGCTGTTATCATGCAATCCGGTTTTACAATCGGAACAGATCGTTTCTACATTTGCTAGTTGCTTTTTCAAAGCGAATTTTTGAACTCTTTTAACTGCAAGGGGGTTAATATCCAAAGCAAAAATTATCCCTGCTTCCCCAAGCAGTTTTGAAGCAGGGGCTACATATCCTCCTGGACCACAGCCATAATCAAGCACATTATCCCCTGCTTTTATACCTGTTTCCATTAGTATGGTTTCCCGTGGACGAAAAAAATCTCGTAACATGAAGACAAAACACATACCTTGAAACATCAAACTATTCATCGGTTTATCCATCATTTTTCTCCTTAGGGTTCCCTTTCCCAAACCTACAACCTGGCGTTCGTGTAGAGAATCGAGATAGAAAATTGCTTCTGATAAAAACTGGAATGTTCGGGCTTTTATCGAAAAGCTTTATTGGCCTTTTAAACAACCTCCTTATAGTATTCAAAAATAATTTTATACATACTTTTCTTAAATCCGACAGCCTTGAACCCAAAACTCCTGATCAGGAGTGAATGGCATCTCAGTTGCACTGGTTCCCGTCCGGTTCGCCTCCACAAACCGGACGGCCTGTTGTTTCAATACAATCAGGACTGACACGCCTTCATTTTCTTTCTCATCGTTTCAATCACTTTGATCTTCTGATCTTCATCAAGGATATTATAAAATTTAGTAAAAAGGTCCAGGTTATCAGCCATAAAGACCGGCATCTTATTAAACTGCTTTTTTGCAGCTTCGGCCATGGCATTAATATCCGGTTTATCTTTGTTGATTTCATTTTGCAGTTGTACGAAATTTTCCTTTCGTTTTTTCATGGCCATGGTAATCTGTTCCTTTACTTCCAGCCGGATCTCCTCATATTCTTTTTTTTGTTTCTCAGAAAGATTCAAATCCTCAACTTTGCTGTCCATGCGTGAAAGGACATGTTCTGAAAATTGCTTGCCGAAAAATTTTGGATGAGGTCCCTTTCCGCAAAACAAGGAATAAGGCCCCATGTCTCTCAACCCATGGAACCCACATGCTGCAACGATGCCAAGAAACAAAATAGCGGCTGTAATGATAAAATGTTTTTTTTTGAATTTCATTTTTCTCCTCCTGTTTTTTAATGTTAGTGGTTTAGTATTTAATTTCGAGTATAGAATAATATTAACTTGTAAAGAATGTTTGTTCCAGTTGTAAAAAGATGCTAAATAAATGTAAAAAAATGTAAAAACAGGTGACATTTATGACAAAAAAGGTTTTACTTGTAGATGATGATGAAAAACTCAGAAAGCTTCTCAGGGAATATCTTGAAGGTTACGGATTTAATGTCTTAACTCTTGCTGATGGATCAGCAGTCCCTGAAACAATTCGTACAAAGTCCCCGGACATGGTGATACTCGATATCATGCTGCCGAAACGAAACGGACTGGATGTGTTGAACGATATCCGCATGGAGTTTACTGTTCCGGTTATCATGCTCACTGCAAAGGGTGATGATGCTGACAGAATCGTAGGACTTGAACTTGGTGCAGACGACTATATTCCAAAACCTTTCAACCCCAGGGAGCTTCTGGCAAGAATCAATGCTGTACTCCGAAGACTTCCAGGGAGGGATAAAAGCAGGGCCAAAAGAGGTGAAGATATATTTATCAAGGCAGGTGGCCTTATACTTAACAGGGCAAAACAAACGCTTTTGATCGAAGACAGAGAAGTAGAGCTGTCTTCAACTGAATTCAAGCTTCTTGAAATACTGATGGAGAATCTAAACCAGGTTATGAGTCGCGATCAGCTCATGGATCTTGCCCGTGGGAGAGATTTTATGGCCTTTGACAGGAGTATTGACGTTCACATAAGCAAGTTGAGAGCTAAAATAGAAACCGATCCCCGATCTCCCAGGCGTATTAAAACTATCTGGGGAACAGGCTACATGTTCGTGGATTCGCCATGAGACCTGCAAAACTTTATATCAAAATATTCTTATCTTTTGTTCTGGTTCTGATTATAACTGAGATATTAATCTTCGGGCTTTTTATCTTCTCCGCCGGCAGAAGCTTTAATTCTCGTTTTGAGCGATATGCAAAAGCCCAAGCCCTGATAATAAACGATTTTGTCAAAGATAAAATCAAATCAGAGCCTGAAATACACCCTGCAAAAAACAAATCTTTACAAAACTTTCTCCTGCGTCTCGGAAAAACTTACGATGCAAAAATCTGGCTGGCAGACTCTGATGGGACTGTCATTCTAAAGTCTTTTCAGGGGGACATTCCTGTCGATATTGCGGGGACTGCCAAAGATCGCGTAAAGGATTATGAACAATTTAAAATGCACCGCAATTTCAAAAGGCGTCATTTTTTTTATATCACAATTCCTGTTGAAATCAGCAACAGCGAAACCGGCAGTTTCCATCTT
>MAXL01000334.1 GCA_001751005.1 Desulfobacterales bacterium S5133MH16 | reverse complement strand
GGGGTGGAAATACTCGAAGACGTGTTGGAAAGGCTGGTTCAAAGAAAGAATGATGGCGTGTTGAGTAGACAATAATAATTTAAATAGATCGGTTTCTCACGATGCTATAGCTTGAGGTTTATTTTCTCCATTTGCTGCCTGGTTTCCCGGCGGTGTCACAACATAAGGCCTTTGGTAAGAACCAATCGTGCAAATTTAAAAAAGGCAATGCAATGGTTTGGCACGACCTATACCCGAAGATTCAATAACCGAAACTTAAAAAAAGGTCATTTGTTCCAGGGGCGCTATAAAAGCATCCTGGTTCAAAATGATGCATATATTATGCGGTTATCCTGTTATATCCATCGAAATCCATTAAGATCTGGAATAGTAAGGCGTTTGATAGACTATAAATGGAGCAAATACCCAATCTATGCCTATGCCAAGAAAGGTCCGGCTTGATTATCCACCGAAGTGATTTGGTCATATTTTAAAGGCGCTGATAAACATAAGCAATATCGTGAAAAGGTTCAAAAATATGCAGAGGAAGAGAAGCGCCTTCTGGAGGATATTCACCATGGTATGATTTTAGGTGCTAAAAAATTTGTAAATAGAATTCGAAAGCAATTTTTGCCGGATATCCCCCATAATGATTTACCTCAACAAAAGCAATTGGCAAAAGATATCAAATTAGATGATTTATTAAAAAAATCTGCTAAAATCGTTCAAATCGATCTTAATAAATGCGTTCAGGCAAAACGATTGCATGGTATAGACAAACACAAACGTGATTTAATCATTTATTTCCTTTGGAATAAAGGATTAATGACCAATGAACAGTTAGGGCGCCTTTTCAATATCAGTTACTCGGCTGTCAGTCATAGTGTGAAAATATTTAAAGAAAAGATGATAAACGATAAAAAAGTGAAAAACCAATTTGATAAAATTAATTCACAATTCAAGCTTTGACACCAATATTCCAAATAAGGAGAAACAGACATGGGTGATAAGGGGAAAAAAGACAAAGGCAAAAGAGAACAACAGAAAAAGGCCCAGCTTAATCCAAAGGAAAAACGAAAATTGAAAAAAGACAAGAAGAAATAAATGCCCAGTCTTGTTCGGTGACCTTAAATCAAGCACGGAAGTTGTGTGCCAGTTACTAGTAAAGCTTTGCCTCAAACCGGTCAATAGCCTTAACCGAAACATATAACACCTTACGAGGATCGCAACGTCTATCCCGGCAATGGAATGATACTTGTTCAAGAATAAAAAATGGCGGTTCATCATACTCATCGGCACATAGAATCAGACAATCAGGCACATGCTTCGAATCAGCGCAAGCTGATGATTGCCTTATCAATCACTGCCATTGTCATGATCGCTGAAATAATCGGCGGCCTCCTGGCCAACAGCCTCGCCTTGCTCAGCGATGCCGGACATATGTTAACCGATATTTTGGCTTTGGGCTTAAGTTTAACCGCCATGAAGTTTGCCCGAAAACCACCCACACCCTCCAAGACCTTCGGGTTCTATCGATTGGAAATTCTGGCCGCCTTTTTTAACGGCATGCTGCTGTTTTTTATCTCTTTTTACATATTCTATGAAGCATATCATCGCCTTGTTCAGCCCGAGGAAATTAAGGGCTTAGTTATGCTGGTAGTTGCTTGTATAGGGCTTTTAGCCAATGGGGTGGGAATACTACTTTTAAGAAAATCCGCCCATACAAGCCTGAATGTTAAGTCAGCTTTTTTCCATATCGTGGGGGATACAATTTCTTCCGGGGGAGTGATTGTGGGAGGCTTGTTAATCTTATATACAGGCTGGTATTTAGTAGACCCTTTAATTAGTATTTTTATTGGGATATTAATCCTCAGAGGAGCTTATGCTCTGATAATGGAATCCATCGACATATTTCTGGAAGCAACCCCTAAAGATATAAACGTTGAGGAAATGCTGGATGAACTCCGTAAAATCCAGGGGGTAAAGGATGTACATCACCTACATTTATGGACGATTACCTCCGGTATTAATGCCATGAGCGCCCATGTATTAATTGACGATCTGCTCATCAGCAGCAGCGCTTACATATTAAAAGAAATTAAAAGCCTTCTGCGCAATAAATATAGAATAGAACATAGTACGATTCAGTTTGAAAGCAAAGCCTGTGGAGACGATCTATTGCAAGATCATGTTCGCAGGTAATGGATTGGAAAAACAATGAGCATTGAATTTAACGTTCTTTTTTATAGCTCTATTGCCGGTTTATCAACTATTTTGGGAATTATACTCGTAATCCTTAAAGAGAGGAAATGACATGCAAAAGAGAACAAAAATTGGTATAATTATTTGTGACCGTTACCGCAGGTGTGCCGGTGGAAAGTGTTTCAGGTCATTACAAAACAGAGAGGGAGCATTTGCCCGTTACCGGGATATTGAAGTTGACGTTGTGGGGTATACCACCTGCGATGGGTGTCCGGGTGGAAACATTGAATATACCGGAGAGGAAATGAAGAAAAACGGCGCAGAAATTATACATCTTGCCACCGGTTTGATTGTAGGATATCCTCCCTGTCCTCATCTTATATATTTTTATGATTTTATCAAGATACAATACGGGCTGGAAGTGGTTTATGGCACTCACCCCATACCTCAAAAATATATCCATGTTCATGATCAATTAGGAACATGGGATGATCCTGAGTGGAAAAAAATTATTGAACCCACATTGACGGATGAAAAAACTCGTTTGGCTTATGACTAACCCAAAAATTAAAAACTGAACGGGCACTAAGCGAGTAACAAACCGGATGTTTTACCAAAGCGTCAAGAATTGATGGCCTCGTAAAAAGTCGTCACCCCGGCGAAAGCCGGGGTCCAGGTCAGTCATAAGTTTCTGAAAACACTGGATTCCGGCTTTCGCCGGAATGACAAAAAATGATGTTTTTTGACGTTTTACGAAACCATCAAGAATCAAATAGGACCTAAAAAATGATAACATTATTAGATTATGGCGCCGGAAATGTCAGAAGCGTCATCAATGCAATAGAAAGTTTGGGGCAAAAAGTTAAAGTTGTCTCCGGCATTGATGATTTGCTGTCTGCTGAAAAGCTTGTTTTTCCCGGGGTAGGCAATTTCGGGAGTATGATGCGGATTCTAAATGAAAAAAATTATGTTGATGCATTAAAAGATTATCTGCTTTCAGACAGGCCATTTCTTGGCATCTGTTTGGGATTGCATGCTTTGTTTGAAAAAAGTGAGGAAGCTCCGGATACTAAAGGATTGGGATTCATACCCGGGCATGTAAAAAAGTTCGATATAAATCTTTCCGTGCCTCATATTGGATGGAACGGCGTCAATATAAAAAAACCATCCCGGATATTCAACGGGTTGCGCGGTGATGAGAAATTTTACTTTGTACATTCATTTCACGTGGTACCCGATGACGATTCCGTTGTTTTAACGACAACCAACTATGGTGTAGAGTTTGCCAGCGGCATTCAAAAAGGAAATATCACCGCAACCCAATTCCATCCGGAAAAAAGTGGAGCTGCGGGAATAAACCTTCTGAAGAATTTTCTTGAGCCCGGCAGTGAAAAAAAGGCAATCACACATGTTTTAACAGAAACCAGACTGTCTAAAAGAATAGTTGCATGTTTAGATGTCAGATCAAACGACCGGGGAGACCTGGTTGTTACAAAGGGCGACCAATACGATGTCAGAGAAAACGGAACTGTAAGAAATCTCGGCAAACCTGTTGAACTTGCAAGGACATATTATGAACAAGGTGCTGATGAGATTACCTTCCTTAATATTACAGGATTCAGAGATTTTCCACTGGAAGATATACCCATGATGGACGTATTAAAACAAACTTCCAAAAATGTTTTTGTTCCGTTAACCATCGGAGGAGGAATCAGAGATTATACAGATAAGCACGGCAGGAAATATACCGCATTGGAAGTCGCAACCGAATATTTCAGATCCGGCGCTGATAAAATTTCCATAGGAAGTGATGCGGTCTTAACCGCGGAAGCGTATTTAAGAACAGGCAAAAAAACCGGTGACAGTTCAATTGAGCAAATATCCAGAGTTTACGGCGCACAGGCAGTTGTCATATCAATCGATCCGAGGAGAGTTTATGTATCATCACCGGATCAGATAAATCACCAGGTGATAAAAACAGAGGAAAAAGGTCCCTTGGGAGAAGAGTATTGCTGGTATCAATGTACCATCAAAGGGGGAAGAGAGGGCAGAAACCTGGATGCTGCAACTCTTGCACAAGTCTGCGAAACATTAGGCGCCGGAGAAATACTTTTAAATTGCATAGATAAAGACGGAACGGATTCCGGTTATGATATTGAGTTGATAAATGCCGTTAAAAATGCCGTAACGATTCCGGTAATTGCATCTAGTGGCGCGGGCTGCGTTGAACATTTCTACGAAGTATTTACGAGAACAGAAGCCGAATCCGCGCTGGCAGCGGGCATATTCCATAGAAAAGAAGTTTCTATACCCGAGGTAAAAAATTATCTGAGCGACAAGGTGGAGACTCGGTTGGTAAAAAATAATTAAAAAAAATGTGACCATACGATCAGACATAATTCATTGCATTTTATAACACCAAATGTAATATATTAAGATGAGGTTTTTATTACAACCACTTAATCGAAGAGGGAAAAAATATGGCCATAATAACGATCAGCAGGGATTATGCTTCAGGCGGCAGGAAACTGGGTCGGCTGCTTGCCAAAAGACTCGGCTATCATTATGTTGACAAATCTCTTTTCCAAAAAATTGCCGAAGATCTCAATGTCTCGGAAAGAACCCTGGAGTCCTTTGAAAAGAGCAGGGAATACAGAATATCTAACACGTTTTCAAAATTATTCAGCCAGAGCTACATTCAGCGAATTGTAGGATTCGATAAAAGCGTAGTCGAAGAGCAAGAATATCAGACCAGCTTAAAAAACCTCATTTTGAAGACCGCCGAAGAAGATGATGTGGTGATTATTGGTCGCGCAGCATATTTTTTCTTAAAAGACATGAAAAGTTGCTATCATTTTCAACTG
>MAXL01000333.1 GCA_001751005.1 Desulfobacterales bacterium S5133MH16 | reverse complement strand
TCGAGTGAAACCCTAAAAAATTTATCGCCCCATCTGCTTTCAGAAATCAAAGACCTGTCTCGAAGTTCATTCCGTTCCATGGCCAAAATATTTGAAGAAGGAATAAAAAAAGGAGATTTTATTGACAGGCATCCGGTGGCGCTGGCTGACATTGTTTGGGCTTTGTTTTCAGGGGTTGTTCTGTGGGAGGAAAGTAAACGGTTAATCGACAGCCAAAAGGACTTCTTGAAATCGACCCTTGAAATTGCATTTGAAATTTTATGCCGAGGCATAAGAACATACCCCGGCTCTATAAATTCCGAGCAGACACTAAAAGAGTTTGTTTATAATGACTAGGTTGCAATAGAATGCGGCAATTTTTTAACCCTTAACCGAAAAGGAGGTGACCGGACAGAACTACAGTGGAGAAAAGGTGAGAACTTTTATCTAAAACGTTTGCCTCAGTCTTGGTTTCTGCCCAGGCATTACGAGAGTTTCGAGTTGCCCTTGTGCCGAATAGGGGACAAGAGCAGGTCAAGCCCTTAAGGTGATGATACCTGTAAAACTGGGAACGAAAAATATGCTGGGTGCAACAATCTTAAGGAGGTATTAATATGGCTATAGACAAAACACCGGCCCAAGCCTGGCGAGTGGTGTTTGCTGGAACAACCATTAATTTATGCTTGGGTGTTTTATACGCCTGGAGTGTGTGGAAAGTCAGGCTCGTAAATCCTGAATTCATGGCACTTGAAATGAATGCTGGATGGCAGGTGATCAACCATGCACAGGCATCAACCCCTGTTACCCTTTGTATGTTAATTTTCGGTTTGTTAATGATTCCGGGCGGCAGGTTACAGGACACAAAAGGTCCGACCATTGCAGCCAGTATCGGTGGCATCGCTATCGGAATCGGCCTGATTATTGCCGGTGCTATGAAAAGCTATACCGGCCTGATTATCGGTTACGGTATCGGTGGCGGAATCGGCATGGGCATCGGGTATGCAGCCCCAACACCGGCCGCACTCAAATGGTTCGGGCCCCATAAACGCGGACTTGTTGCCGGTTTGGTGGTGTCGGGATATGGCGGCGCTGCGCTATATGTTTCGCCATTGGCAAAATGGATTATTGACGCCTGGGGCGTTTCCGCAAGTTTCTACTTCCTTGGCGTTGCCTATCTGATTGTCATCTGCGCTGCGGCCCAGGTACTGGCCTGGCCTGAAGAGGGCTATGTTCCGGAAGCTCCACCGGCAGTAGAGGGTGTAGCCCCCCCGAAACCCCCCATTGATTGGACCGCTGGTGAGATGACAAAAACCTGGCAGTTTTATGCCCTGGTGATGATGTTCATCCTCAATACCCAGTCCGGTATTCTGATCATCACCAATGCCGCCGGTTTGGCCAAAAAGACCGCGGCCGGACTTGTTGCAGGATGGGTACTGGCCTCTTTCGGTGGTCTGATTAATGCCGCCGGCCGGATTGGTACCGGTAAGTACTCGGATATCATCGGCAGGAACAATGCTTATATGCTGAATGCAGGCATATCCGCCATAGCCATGCTCTGTATCCCTTATGCCATTGCTACCAAGAGTATCGGTCTTCTGTTCTTATTGGCCGGTATCGGTTACTGGCAATACGGCGGTGGTCTGGCTCTGATGCCGTCATATACCGCCGACTTTTATGGGCCAAAGAACCTGGGCTTTAACTACGGTCTGATTTTCATCGGCTGGGCGTTTGGTGCGTTCATGCCGAGGTTGGCCGGTATGATCAGAGACGCCACAGGAAGTTTCAACATCGCGTTCTACCTGTCGGCATCATTTCTGATCGTGGCTATCATTCTGGCTTTTATCACCAAGAAACCAAAACATGCCACTGAATAATAGCTGGTAGCTTTGATTACCGGCAAACTTTAACAACAAGAGGCGGAAAGGTTGTTCCTTTTCGCCTCTTTTTTTTAATGCCGTTTAAAATATTATCGCATTAGGGTTGACAAGAAAGTTTATCTTTGAAATGAATGGCCGTCTTGATATTCACGAGATATTGGAGAGACATTTGCAAAACGGAAGCTTATGCCTTATTTATTCGATTTTTCTAATATTTTAATTGATAATTATATTGCTTTTTGTCTGGGCATTCTTTTTGCAGTTACAATAAATGCCGAGGCTCAGGCTTTTGTTGCGCAATTTTTAGGCGATGTGCGTGAAGAAGACAAAAACCGCTTTCACTTTAATGCGTTTCGTCATCTTGACCTGCCGGGAACGGCGTGCTTTTTTATTTCCGGATTTGGCTGGCCTCGAAGCGTTGATATCGATTCGGAAAAGTTCTCACGGCCTAGGTTGCATACCGTCATCATAAGATTTGCCGGACCCGTGTCAAACTTTCTCCTCGCAAGCATCATCTCCAGCATAAGTTTACTTATCGAGCAATTTTCTATTCAGACCCAGATGTTACAGATCGTGGTGGGAATCAATCTCATGGTGGCCGTGGCAAACCTGTTGCCGATTCCACCACTGGCTGCCGCCAGCATTCTGGATGTTTTTATTGATGGGCAGAATAAAACTTTTAAGAAAGTATTTTGGCAGGCAGGTCCCTATGTGTTGGTGTTGGTGTTGATTGCGGATCGGATAAACCACAACATTATTTTAAATCGTTTTGTAATGCCGATAGTAATCCCTATGTTCAAATTTTTCACCAAATCCTTTACGTTTGGCAGTTAGCGCTTAATGAAAGAACCTTCCCGGGCTGTTAATGAGGGTTTTTGTGTAGGATGTAAAATTTAATCATGCCCGAAGATCCTTTGAGATTGATTGGTTTCAAAGAACCAAATTGTCGCTAAATTTTAAAAGCTCTTTAAAATGTTTTCTCAGCCACTTGGCGACCATTTCCCGAATAAAGGTACGTCCGATAAGAGGGATAATAATCAATCCAAGAAAAAAATAGTCTGACACCCTGAAATACGTGAAGACTACGATTAGACTAATCATAATCAATGCTGCCACCACGTTGGTGGACAGGTTGATGAGTTCTCGGAGTTGCTTGGTTATATACTCCTGAAACTCAGCTTCTTCCACCAATAAATTTTTTCCCTTTCTTGTAATTCTCAGGATCATGTTTTCTCTGGCCTCCTATTTTCTGTGTGTGGCATCAATACGAAGTTTTTTAAAAAAGTATATTATTAAAAAAAAGATTTGTGTGTCAAATAAAAAGCGTATTAAAATTAATGGTTTCGTAAAAAGTCCAAAAGAATTATACTGCTATTATTATGTTTTACCGCATTGGAAATTTAGTAATTAGGTCTCCATTCAGCTTCAGGAGGCCCAGAAGGGGAGAGGAATGTCTGGTTATTAAAACCGCCGGCTCTTTCCCTCCGGCCCACCCCTCAACCAAAGCTGCGCTTACCGTATTAGAGCGTTTAAAGATAAAAAAAGAAGCCCGAATCCTGGATATAGGCTGCGGGTCCGGAATCCTCGGACTCACGGCGGTTTTTAAAAACAGTGCGATGGCAATAGGCTGCGACATCAACCCTGCATCGATAAGAGCCAGTATGGAAAATGCAATCTTCAACCAGATGCAAGACCGGTTTCATTTGTTTTGTGGGTCTGCAAATGCTGTTTCAGAACGTTTCGACCTGATCCTCGCCAACCTTCCTGCAAGTGTTCATATGAAAATGTTCGATCACTACCGCCGTCTTATTCTCATGAATCAAGGTTTGCTGGTGGTTTCCGGCTTTTACGATGTTCAGGCGGCCTATATCGAAAAAGAACTGGCCCGAAAGGGTTTTGCCGTTTTGGAGAGAGTAGAGATAAACGCCTCTGCCGCGGCGCTTACTTCAGAATGCTCTTGCACCTGGGTAGGACTTGGGCTCAAGAATACGGCAAGTGATAATTAAATGAGGAAACATTGCCGCTTTTAAAACTATATATTGATCAGCAGGTACTCAATTCTCCTCACGTGGTTTCCATCCGGTCACGAATTGATGTGCCTGTGGAAATTGTTCGAAATGCACAAGAAGTCTTTGAATCGATTTTATGTTCAAATGATCCTGTCCGAAAAGCCAAAACAATTCTTTTCCTTACCCGCAATAAAGGCGCTTTTGTTAGACCCTGTCCCGGCACACGCGTTTATACTTGCTGCGGTTATCAAATTCTGCATATCGGCACCTTTTGCACCATGGACTGCTCGTATTGCATTCTGCAATCATATTTTCATCCACCGGTACTCCAGTATTTTGTTAACCATGACAGCCTCTTTTTAGAGTTGGATAATCTGTTTTTGAAGAAAAAAATAACCCGAATAGGGACCGGAGAATTCACAGACAGCATGATCTGGGAAATGTGGACTGATCTTTCAAGCCGGCTTATTCCAAAGTTTTCAAAACAGTCCCATGCAGTACTGGAACTAAAGACAAAAACAACGGCTATTGACCGGTTAAAACATCTTCGTCACAATCGCAAAACCATTGTGGCATGGTCTTTGAATACGGATCGTGTCATTAAAAATGAAGAGTTCCATACTGCATCTTTGTCCGCAAGACTCCGGGCTGCTGCAACATGCGAATCGTGGGGATACCCGCTTGCCTTCCATTTTGATCCAATGGTTATCTATGACGGATGCGAAGAAGAATACCGGGGGGTTGTTGAAAAGCTGTTTTCCCATGTATCGTCAAAGAATATCGTATGGATCAGCATCGGCACCTTTCGTTTCATGCCGTCTTTAAAATCTGTCATACAAAAACGATTTCCGGAATCAAAGATAATTTACGGGGAATTCATATCGGGTCTGGATGGAAAGATGCGCTACTTTAAGCCGTTACGGATTGAACTTTATCGTAAGATAATTTCCTGGATAAGGGAATATGCTCCTGAAGTTCTGATCTATTTTTGCATGGAAGATGATGAGGTCTGGCAAAAATCCATGGGATTTATTCCGCAAGATCTCGGCGGTCTGCCGAAAATGCTCGATAACAGTGCGGTCAGAATTTGCGAATTGAAGGCGGGTTGATTGTGCGAAAATGTCTTTTTTATTTGCCCGTATTTTTTTTAACTGTTTTTTTTTCCGCTTTTTTATCCGGTTTTTTCCCCGATTTTTTATCTGGCAGACCGTTGTTCGCACATGAGCGGTGCTATGTAAAATGGGTCAATGACGGGGATACCATTGTACTGGCCGATGGTCGACACATTCGTTACATCGGGATTAATGCTCCTGAAATTGATCATGAAAATAAAAAAGCCGAATTTTTCGGATATACCGCAAAAAAATATAATAAAAGACTTGTGTTATCCAAAACGGTTCGACTGGAATTCGACAAAGAAACCCATGATCGCTACGGCCGTATACTGGCTTACGTGTTTTTGAACAATGGGGTATTTGTAAATAAGGTTATGATAGAAAAAGGATACGCCTATTGTTTGTCCCGCAGGCCCAACAATAAATATGATCAGGTGTTACTGCAGTCCCAGCGGGATGCAATGTCGGCCAAACGGGGGATATGGCGTAACTGGAAAGAAAAAAAGGCAAGGTATTGGGGAAACAGAAGATCAAAACGATTTCATTATTCAATATGTGCCTTTGGGAAAAAGATTACCAGAGAAAACAAAATTGTATTTTTACGCAAATGGGATGCGTTCTGGGCGGGGTATGCTCCCTGCAAAAAATGTATGGCAGGGGAGAAGTAAGAGCTATTCATAGCTCAATCGACAATTTTTTATCGATTTCGAGGTAGGTATAGTGTTTTCGAAGTAAAAGTGAGCTAAAGTTTGAAGTGAGCTAAAGTGAGCTAAAGTTAAGAAAAAACAGGGTATTTAACTGGTAAAACTTTAGTCACTTTAGGTCACTTTAGTCACTTTTAACTTTTGTTTTGGCTATTCTTTTTCTTTGTTTATCTCCTCTAAAATTTTTTGTGAGATCTGGGCGGGAACTTCATCATAATGTGAAAATTCCATGGTAAATATGCCGCGACCTCCGGTAATTGACCTGAGTTCCGGTGCATAGGTCAAGAACTCGGTCATAGGCACATTTGCATTAATGACCTGATTTTTACCTTTACTGTCCATGCCGAGGACCCTGCCGCGTCTGCTGTTAAGATCTCCCATGATATCCCCCATGTATTCGTCCGGGGTTATGATTGAAATACTCATGATGGGTTCCAGCAGAACCGGGTCCGCCTCTGCCGCCGCTTTTCTAAATGCCAGAGAACCTGCAATTTTAAAGGCCATTTCAGATGAATCAACCGCATGAAAGGAACCGTCATCCAGAGTAACCTGAAAATCGATACACGGGAATCCAGCAAGAACCCCCTTTTGGCACGATTCAATAATACCTTTTTCAACAGCAGGTATATATTGCCTCGGAATTGAACCGCCGACGATTTTATTAACAAACTCAAAACCTTTTCCCCTGGGAAGTGGATCTAACCGGATCCAGCAGTCACCGAACTGACCATGGCCTCCGGTTTGTTTTTTATGTCTTCCTTGAACTCTGACCGTCTTGGTAATGGTCTCTTTATAAGGGACTTTAGGCGTGTTCAGCCGGACCTCAACGTTGAACTTTCTTTTGAGCTTTTCAATCGCAACCTCAATGTGGATCTGCCCCAGACCGGATAAAAGAATCTGCTTGGTTTCCGGGTTACGAGTAAGCTTTAGAGCAACATCTTCTTCCAATAGTTTTGATAGAGAGGTGAATATCTTGTCTTCATCACCTTTTGATTTGGGCTCAAGGGCAAAAGAAATAAGGTCGGGAAGCGGTTCTGCACATTTAAATTTTACCTTGCGACCTTCATTACAAAGGGTGTCTCCTGTAGCCGTTTCTTTTAATTTAGCCACGGCCACAATGGAACCCGGACCGGCTTGATTTATTTGTTTCTGTTCTTTACCGGCAAGTCTTAACAGCTGATTATACCTTTCATTTGTGCTTTTATTAACGTTATAGAAAGTACCATCTGCCCCCAGGGTTCCTGAAACCACCCTGAATATTGAAAGACGGCCGGCAAATGGATCGGCCACCGTTTTGAACACAAATCCGGAAAAGGGTGCATCCGGATCGGCCGTACATTCTATTTGATTTTCACCGGTAGCATCAGCGGCAATCCAGGGATCGCGATCCAGGGGTGACGGCATGCAGTTGACAAGAAAATCCTGCAAGAGATCGATGCCGATATTTTTTGTGGCCGACCCACAAAGAACCGGCACAAATGCTCGCGTTAATGTGCCCTTGCGTAACGCATTTATTATTTCATCATCTGACAAGGATTCTCCGTCAAGATACCGTTCCAGGAGTTCGTCATCCGACTCTATAACATTTTCCACAAGAGCTTCTCTCTCTTCTTCCACCTGATCCTGCATATCCTGGGGAATGTCAATTGTAGTTGCTTTACCTTTACTGTCATAGGTGAACGCTTTCATACGGATAAGGTCAACAACGCCTTTAAACTCTGCTTCGGATCCTATGGGAAGTTGAGTAATAATAGGCTTTGGCTTAAAATACTTTTCTGCATCTTTGAATGTACGGAAAAAATCCGACCTTTCCCTGTCGAGTTTATTAATAAAAATAACTGAGGGCAGGTTGAATTCATCTATGAAATCCCAGGCCTGTTCGGTTTGAACTTTTACGCCGTCCACTGCATCTATTACCACAACAGTGCCGTCGGCAGCCTGCATGCAAAGCCTTGTGTCTGAAAAGAAATTCTGATCACCGGGTGTATCGATGAGACTGATTGTACGTTTTTTCCAGCTGTATTGATGGAATCCGCTGCTTAAACTGATGTGGCGTTTGAGCTCTTCAGGCTCAAAGTCCATAAGGGTGTTTTCATCATCGACGCACCCAAGTCTATTGGTGACACCCGTATTAAAAAGCATTACCTCGGCCAAAGAAGTTTTGCCCGCACCTCCATGGGCCACAAAAGCAATGTTCCTTAAGTTTTCTACATTTTCAGTCATTTAAGCTCCTCTCTGGTAAAAATATTAAAACGTTTCGAAAATTCTATCCCGCTATAATCGGAATAAATAAAGTAAAGGAGTCGCTACACTCCCGCTTTTATACAAATTGATAGAATTCCTTAATTTTAGGCACTTTAGATCACTTTAGTCACTTTAAACTTAATTGGCTAAGTATTTTTTTCCTCAAAAATCACAAATTTCGCAACTAAAACTAGATTTGTTATATGTTCATCCAAAAAAAATCAAGCTCAACCTGCAAATTTTAAAGAAATAAAGAATTCTTTGTTTCCCTTTGCTCCCGGTATGGGTGAAGGAATAACAAATTCGCATAAAAGGCCTGTTTTTGTAAAAAAATCCGAAAGACCTTTAATAACTTCGGTATGCAAAACAGGGTCACGCACCACACCGCCTTTACCGACGTTGCCTTTTCCCACTTCAAACTGTGGTTTTATCAAGGCCATGATCCTCGCATCTTTTTTCATAAACTTAATTATCGCAGGAACAACTATTTTAAGGGAAATAAAAGAGACATCTATGGTGATGAGATCTACGAGTTCCTCAAGGGTTTCGGCAGGCATGTACCGGATATTTGTGCGATCAATAACAACAACACGAGAATCCTGTATCAGTTTCCAGGCAAGCTGCCCATAACCCACATCCACGGCAAAAACGCGGCTTGCGCCATGCTGCAGAAGACAATCGGTAAATCCGCCCGTGGATGCGCCCACATCCATACAGACCGCTCCGGTGATATCCGTATCAAGGGCCTGAAGCGCCTTTTCCAACTTAAGGCCGCCCCGGCTCACATAGGGGATGTCCTCTCCTTTAATAATGACATGGTCTTTTTTAAAAATCAGTGAACCGGGCTTATCCACAAGACGGTTATTAACCAGAACTTTTCCGGCCATAATAAGCGCACGGGCACGTTGGCGACTTTGTACCAGCCCTTTTTCTAACATTACCACGTCAAGTCTTGTTTTTTTACTGACATCACGCATCAAGCTTTGATAAACTCGTAAAAAGTCAAAATTGAGACGGCAAAGTAAAAAGTTCAAGTTCAAGGCGTCGCGAATTTCGTGGAATGAGGCGTACTTATGTACGCCGCAGT
>MAXL01000332.1 GCA_001751005.1 Desulfobacterales bacterium S5133MH16 | reverse complement strand
AGCTTAGTGAGGGATACGTCTTCAAAACTCGTTCCAGATACCATAGCTATTGACTCCGGCTGTTTGAGCTATTCCAAATGATAGGTTCCCCGTTCGCTAAACCGATTTTTCAAACTGCGCATTACATCAAAAAAAAATACAGGATTAAGCATATGGACTCCTTGGACAATAAGACTCCGGAAAGCGGCTTTATCATGAATCTTATCGTAGAAGGTGAGCCAGAATGTCTTGGGCGAGATCATATATGGCGTTGTCTCGCCACGGGCCTTAAACTTCTCCAATTCCTGCGAATTTCTTCCCCAGCGGTCCAGCAGGAAAACGATCCTTTCAGGGACGAATCCGAACAGTTTCCGGTGAATATACTCCACAAATGTGAGATTGGCAGCAACTGCGCGGGTCAATTTCTGATTTTCAGCAAACTCAATCATGACATCGAGGTCGAAGTTATCCTCTTTCAGGTGGTACAGTGGCATGTAAAAGTGCTCCAGTTGAAAAGTCCGCTCAGGAAAGACATTATGGAAAAGTATTATAGCGAGTTCGACTTCCTTACGTACATTCTTTATCTGTACGCCATTGAGTTCTATATTCTGAACATATGGGTTAAGAGACCTTTTGTTTATGTAAAGAAAGTAATCAGTAGAAATATCGGAATACATGTCAATATAATAAATTCCGCCTTTCTTGCCTTTGCCGGTTTTCCCCTTTCCCATCGGATCAATTAGAGTAGTCTGCATGGGAGCCCATTCATGAAAAATGTAACTTTTTGAGTAAAGATGCTTGATTACCCCTTTGAATCTTTTTTTGTCTCCGAAAATTATCACATCGGTGTCATTAGGAGTGGCAGGATAAGGTTTTAAGGACTTAAATATGGCATATTCGTTCGGACAAAAACTGTTGAGAAGATCCGCAAGGTTGGCAACTACTTCCAGAGTCTTGTCTCTCCTTTCGTTCAGATTAAGGAACATGTTTTCAAGAGCTGAAGACCAACCTGGATAGCGGTGGATTGTTAAATAGAGAAGTGCCACCCTGTCGGCAAATGCCTTCTTATAGATGGACTCAAGGCGACGATCCGTTGATCGGCACCTTTTATCAGAAAAAGGCGTGCCGATCAAGGCTATTAACTCAAATGTCTCGTTCATAACCTTCAGCCCTCGAAACAGCCAGCTAAGGAACGTGGACGCATCTTTCAATCACTTCACCCAGAATCGTATCTACACTCTTTTCACCATCAATTATCTGGAAGTTGCAGTGTTCTGCGAGCCAAAGATACCGCTCTCGCCGCTCCTTCAAATAATCGATGGATTGAATATCATTTTTTCTTGAAAAGGCGATTTCCTCGGGCAAATCAAGATAAATCACGATATCCGGCCTGGGATGCATTTTAAATATCATATTAAGGAAATGGGGCAGGGATTCAATCGGCCAGCCTGCTGTTATTGATACATTCACTGCTATATCATAAACATATCGGTCTATAATAATAACCCGATGCTTGCCAACGACCCTATTGACCTTTAAAAAGACCTGCATCGAATAATCAATCAGCCATAATAGGGCATAAATGGTTCCAAAAAAACTATGCTTTTTGGAAAACCCGGTCTTTTTCTTGATGTAAGTGGCATAATCAGCAAATTCATCAGTCTTTCTCATAACAGAATGTCTGGCAACTATCTTAAGGGGATAAAGCAATTTTGCGAAAAACTGACAGTAAATATTACAGCAATTGATCCCCCTATCCGTCAATATCATAGCCAGCCGTTTTGCCAAGGTTGATTTGCCGGAGCCATCAATGCCGATGATATTGATGACGGTGCTATAGCCTCGCGGGTTCTTCATAATAGTTTTTTACTGTCTTAGAAAGCCTTTGATATGTCTTAATTGTTTGAACAGCACACTTGTCCCAACTAAAAAGGCTTGCTCTCTTTAAACCCTTATCGATCATGTTTTTCCTTAGACCATCATTTTTCAAGACTGCGGTAAGAGCATCGAAAATCTCCCTATCATCGGATGGATTAATCAGAATCGCTGCGTCTCCCGCAACCTCCGGACAGGATGCAGTGTTTGAGGTAACAACCGGAAGTCCGCAACTCATAGCTTCCAAAATAGGCAGCCCGAACCCTTCGCCACATGTCACAAAAAAGAGTGCCTTCGCTGCGTTGTACAGTTGGACGAGATCTTTCCTGGGCAAATTTTTTAGGACCACAAGCTGGTTCTCTCTCTTAAAAATTTCCATGTGTCGACCTATCTGAGGATCGGGATAGACTGGGTCATAGTCCCCTGCCAGCACAAAGGAAACTTTTGATTTTGCATTCTTGTTGTATTCTGATACAATTCTGAGCATCCGGGGAATATTCTTGATTGGAGCGAATCTCCCCACAAAAAAAACAAAATCGTTTTGTAATCTGAATTTTCCTTTGATCTGCTTAACAACATCTTCCCTATTCTTAACATTAACCCTTACAAAATCTGCTGAAGCTGCCTCAGGAGTCACAGCAATTCCTGAGGGGTCAATACCAAAATGGGAAACAATTTCATTTTTCGTATAGTCTGACACAGTGATAATCTTATCTGCGCTGCGCAGGGTAAAAGGGGTAAGTATGCTTAATTGTGCCCTATGAAAAGCAGGAAAAAACCTCTTGTGGCTCAGATAAAGGATATCATGT
>MAXL01000331.1 GCA_001751005.1 Desulfobacterales bacterium S5133MH16 | reverse complement strand
AGATACACGCCGTCGTGGAGCGTTCTCACCGTATTGGGTTTCAAATGCGTTTGCCCTGCTCTAAATAATAACCTGCGCTACCTTTATGATGAGAAAAATCCGGATTAACGCAGTTCCGATAAAATTCACTATCTTATATCTCAGTGTTTTCCTTATGGCCCAGAATCATTCTGCCGCTCAAGAAAAAAAGTCCTCAGGTTATAATTTTATGACCACGTCTGACAATCAGCGTATTCGCTATGGTATTTGGTATTCCCATAACGAAAAAAAAAGGGGTTCGGTTATTTTGCTAAATGGCAGAAAAGAATTCATGGAAAAGTATGCGGAAACCATTCGCGAATTGAATCAAAGGGGTTTTAACGTATATAGTCTTGACTGGAGCGGTCAGGGCCTTTCATCAAGAATGTTGGCAAACAGACATAAAGGATTTATTAAAAACTACGATAGTTACATAAACGATCTGAACCTGTTTGTCAGAAAATTTGTTCAGCCCGATGCCGCAACCCCATGGGTTATCCTTGCCCACTCCATGGGAGGACATATCGCGCTGCGTTTTATTCATGATCATCCGGAACTCATTGATAAAGCTGTTCTGGTATCGCCGATGATCGATATTTCGACAACGACCCTGCCCGGATGGTTTGTCAGGTTAATTGCCCGGGTTGCAATAAAAACGGGTCTGGATCATGCTTACATCATAGGTACAGGCGATTATACCGTTGAAAAATTTAAAGACAACAGACTGACTTCAGACCCGGAACGTTTTATGGATGAAAACCAGGCAATCACGGAAAATCCCGACCTTGCACTGGGCGGCGTGACCTATGGATGGCTGTCAGCAACATTTGAATCCATAGACATTCTTACCGAGCCGGATTTTGCCAAAAAGATCTTCACACCAATTCTCATTGCGAGCGCCGGATGTGACAGGGTCGTCTCTATTGAAGCCCAGAAGACGATCTGCTCTTTGCTGCCCAATTGCCGCTTCACCGAAATTACCGGCGCGCGTCACGAAATTCTTAAGGAAACAGATGCTGTCCGGTCGATTTTCTGGGATGAATTTGACAGGTTCACTAATACCGGTATTGATTAACATGTAAAACGTTACATAATTTTCATATAGTTTACTACACAATTGCACATATTCTGCTATAAATTTACACAGCTATCCTTAGGGTTTAATTCATATAAGTTTCTGTTATTTATATAATTATGTTCTAATCGTTTTATTTTGCATGGTTTTTGCATATTATTAAATCAGTAAAAAAATACTTTTCAAGTTAAATAGGACGCAGATTTTCGCAGATATACACAGATAATATTATTATTTATAATTTAAAAAACTTTTTAATCTGTGTTCATCTGTGTCCCAAAAAAGGAAATTCCTATACTATTAAATTAATTGCCAAACACTTTTGTTAAAATGAAATCTGTAATTAATAAAAAATTGACCCTACAACTATTATCATTGGGACTTATACGCTTATTATTCATTGGTGTAATGATTCTGAGTGTAACTTTTGCTTACAATCGCAACAGCCAAAAAATGATAAGCTCCCCATCTTTGAAAGGGGAATATCTTGCTGCCGGCACGGAACACCGTTCATCATTCATTGGCCGTAAAAAAGCCGAACGTGTCTTACACCCCATTGTCATTCAAGCGGCCAGTCGCCACCAGGTTGATCCTGCTCTTATAAAGGCGATCATTATGGCGGAGTCCGGATACAATACCCGAGCAATTTCCAAAAGAGGTGCAAAAGGCCTTATGCAGCTGATGCCGGCAACCGCCCAGGCGCTGGGTGTGGTGGATGTTTTCAACCCCAAACAAAACATAAGCGGTGGGGTACGGTATTTCAAAAAGCTGGTTACCCAATTCGACGGAGACGTTAAACTGGCACTCGCGGCATACAATGCCGGGAGCAGAAACGTAAGGCATTATCAGGGTATACCACCTTTCAAGGAAACCCGGTTTTATATCAAAAAGGTCTTTAAATATTATGAGATTTACAAGGACCAGATGGCCTATACTGAAAATGGTATCGCATTTTTGAATAATAGCAATCACTATTCATAATTCAAAAAAGGTGCTATTGAATATCCTATGTTTTTGATTGCCGGTGTTTCTCCTAAAATAAAAATTCTTGACACCAACCCAAGACTTTGCCCTGTGTGTGGTCTGGCCCGGGCCTATTTCAAACGAGTGGATCACTATTTGTATCTTTTTTTTATTCCGGTGTTAAAAATAAAAAAGGGTGAACCGTTTATCATGTGTGAGCGGTGTGAAAAAACTGTACATGAATTCAAAGAAGAATATGTACACCCGGCAGACCGAAAAGGTGCAACGTGTCATGATTGCGGCAAAGATTTAGATAAGGATTTCAAATACTGCCCATACTGCGGCAAGCGCCTGTAAATGAATAACCCTCCTCAAAATATCACGAATAATACGATTGAACGCCATGTTGTTCTGGTTGCGCCGGAAGTGCACTGGAACACCGGCAATATCGGGCGCACCTGTCTGGGGGTTGGCGCCTTTCTTCATCTGATTAAACCGTTGGGTTTTTCCCTTGAAAGCCGAGAACTTAAAAGAGCGGGTCTGGATTACTGGCACAAAGTCAAACTTTCGGTCTGGGACAACTTTAATAGTTTTCAGGAAAAGATGGCACCACAAAAAGATGAAGTCGCATTATTTACCAAAAACGGTGCAGCGCCCTTCTGGTCCATGAAATCTTCTGACAGACTTTTTCTAATTTTCGGCTCGGAAACAAAAGGACTCTCCCAAACCATCATATCACTATATAAATATGCCACTTACCATATCCCCATCACTGATGAAATCAGGTGTCTTAACCTGTCCACCACGGTTGGAATTGCGCTGTATGAAAGCCTGCGTCCTTAGGCGCTTATTTGTAAATTTTGTGATTTTTGCGATAAAACTATTCGTAACCATTCACGGAGCAGTTGAGTTAGTGAAAATCCCAAACAACAAATCCCAAATAACAAACAAATACCAATGACCAAAATTCAAAATCCCAAACAAAAAAACAATCGCTTTGTCTACGGCCCGGAGGGAACCGGTTTGGAATTTAGAGTTTGAGATTTGTTTGAGATTTGGTGCTTGAGATTTGAGATTTATTTGTAATTTGGTGCTTGGGATTTGTGATTTAAAACACCAAACTCCAAGGCAGAGCCGGAGAACTCTGACCTGGCCAAAAGGACCAGGTTTTTAGTGATAAAATAAAAATGACAGAAACCGCATCTAATTTTGCACACCTTCATGTTCATACCCAGTACAGTCTTCTTGACGGAGCCATAAGGATCGATCCGCTTTTAAAGCGTGTCGCAGATT
>MAXL01000330.1 GCA_001751005.1 Desulfobacterales bacterium S5133MH16 | reverse complement strand
CCAATACTTAGTGCCTGAACTTAACCTGTCTTTTCCGCCAATATCTGCTTTAGATTCCCATTTTCTTCCTCGAAATACTACCAGTATTACTGTGGTTAAAATTTTCGTCTTCCTTGATCTTAACGAAAAATCCTAGTTTTCGTTCGGGCACTACCTAAGCCGTACGTTTAATCAATACCCCGGCATTTGGTATTGCTGCTAAGGATCCGCTCGATTGTTTCACATGCATTTTTGCCCGGTCCATGGAAATTTTCTCAACACCCATGGTTTCACAGACAGAATCACTCAATTTTGTTACCATTAAAATTTTGATTCGCTGTGATTTTGACATCATGGAAAGTGCGGTGCCGCCGTTTCCTTCATAATTTTCCGACAGCTTATGGAATGCCCTCCCCCAATCGCCCATGTCAAACCAAGGCAAAAACGTTTTTGACCCCACGCCGTCAAAACATTCTGCCAGAACAATCAACCTGCCGCCGTCACGTACAAATTTTGCGGCATTATCTATGGCCTTATGGCTTTGAATAAAGTTGATATCTTTTGGATATCCCCCGCAGGACGCGATGACCAGATCATATTCCATGTTAAAAAAAAGCTCACAATTTTTTCCATGTTGGGCACAGGCCTTTCGAAAATGATCGGTTCCAATGCCCGGCAGTAAATCGCAAACATTCCCCATACTATCAAGAATTCCATGAATGGCCAAATCGGCGGGGAGAAATGTTTCATATTCCGCTAAATCCTCTGCCAAGGGATTTCCGTCCAATACACCCGATTGACAAAAAGGGGAAAGGGTGTGTCGATCCGGATCCAAAAACAGCCCGTGGTTGTGATATATGGCTTCTCTCTGTCCCAACCCTGGAAAAATCATCTTTCGCCCGCCGCCATATCCCGCAAAATAATGGTGTGAAATGGCACCAAAAGTAATAAGAAAATCGGCTTTAAGAATATCGCGCCGAATAAGCACCGGAGTGTCGCGCGAGGTCTTTCCCAGATTTACAAAACAATTATTATCCATACAATCATGATGAATAAACCGAAGTTTCTTATAGGTATCACCGTAAGCTGAAAGACACTCTTCATGGGTCTGGCGCCGGTGAGTGCCGTAGGCGATAAACACGGTAATTCCATCCCATAGCGCTCCAAAGTTTTCCAGCGTATCCAGCAGCACCGGCAGAAATTCCGGATAACCGCACAACCTGGATTTATCCGCAAGTACCACGGCAACATTTTTAAAACTTGGATCCGACCGTTCAAGTGCATAGCGAATTTTTAAAGCAAATTCAGGTGCGGTTATTCTTGTTTCCGGTTCATTTACCCGCAAAATTTCCGCCTGATCCGGAAGGGTAAACGGAAATTTTTCGGTTCCGTATTTAAAGATTACGGATAATTTCCTCTGCGAATTCCGAGCATTTGACTTCAACTGCACCCTCCATCTGCCGCGCCAGATCATAAGTGACTCGCTTTTGTTCCACTGTTTTGACCAATCCGTCCCTCACTCGGTCCGCAGCCTCTTTCCAACCAAGATAATCAAGCATCATGGCCCCGGAAAGGATCAAAGATCCGGGATTCACTTTATCCTGTCCCGCATATTTTGGAGCCGTGCCATGGGTGGCCTCAAAAAGAGCATAGCCGTCACCGATATTTGCTCCCGGAGCCAAACCGAGTCCTCCCACCATGGCAGACAGGGCATCGGACATATAGTCGCCGTTTAGATTGGGCATGGCCAGCACATCATACTCTGCGGGACGCAAAAGAATCTGTTGGAACATGGCATCTGCGATCCGATCCTTGATCACGATCTTGTCCGGAGGAATTTCTCCGTCATGTTTTTGCCACAGATCTTCTTCAGTAATGATCCATTCTCCGAATTCTTCCCGCGCAACTTGGTATCCCCAGCTTCGAAAAGCGCCTTCGGTAAACTTCATGATATTTCCTTTATGAACAAGGGTAACACTTTTCTTTTTATGATCTCGGGCATACTCAATGGCCATCCGCACCAGACGTCGGGTTCCGAAGCGGCTCATGGGTTTCAACCCGATACCGGATCCGGCTCGAATTTCCCTTCCATCCTCGGTTTTTACCAAATCGATGATTTTTTTCGCCATTAAAGAATCCGCTTTCCATTCAAGGCCCATGTAAACATCCTCGGTATTTTCTCTGAAAATGACCATGTCAACCTGCTCAGGCCTGAGCATGGGGCTTGGAATTCCTGTAATATATTTTGTTGGCCGAACACATGCATAAAGGTCCAGCTCCTGTCGCAAGCTAACATTGATACTCCGGATTCCTTCCCCCACGGGAGTGGTCAGAGGCCCTTTTATGGCAACGCGATGAATCCGGATCTTTTCCAGCGTTTCTTCCGGAAGCCAGGTTTGCGTCTGATTAAATGCTTTCTCACCGGCCAGAACTTCCAGCCACTGAATCTTTCGGTCACTACCGTAAGAACTCGAAACCGCCGCATCCAATACCCGCCGGGCAGCCCGCCAGATGTCCGGCCCGATGCCGTCACCTTCGATAAAGGGAATCACCGGAAAATCAGGAACATTGAGTTTTCCATCATCAGAATACGTAATTATTCCATTATCCTCCGTCATATATACTCCTTTTCTTTAAAAAAAACCTAAACCAGAAAAGTTGCAAGTGAGCTAAAGTTTGAAGTGAGCTAAAGTTAAGGAGTCGCTACGCTCCGGCTTTTATACAAATTGGAAGTATTCCTTAACTTTAGGCACTTTAGAT
>MAXL01000329.1 GCA_001751005.1 Desulfobacterales bacterium S5133MH16 | reverse complement strand
GCTATCATTTTAAATGTTCCGGAGCCTTAAAATTACTGTAATATCTTTTTTTTACAGTGGGGCAAATCCTTTTTCGGGGGTTTGCCCTTTGATTTTTTATAGACATTATGCGATATATGTAATCAGCACAAATTGATGTTGGGTTGTGCTTATGGTAAATTATCTGTACTTTTTATGATTTCGGTCATAAACCTTCATTGGCACGAAGTCGGCACTTTTAAAGTGTTGTTTTTGAATGTACTCATCACCAAAAAAATCCCACCTTGCAAATTAACAGCTTAATAATGTATATTATTTTTCTTAAATGATGACAAATCCGAATAAACGATAATAGATTTCAGGGGGTAAGTTCCTATGGGACGTATTAAGGTTCATAATCAGTATCAACGATACCAAGTTATGAGCCTTTTCTTCTTTGCAGTTGGAGGATGTCATAATGACTGATAAACCGACCTATGAGGAATTGCAACAAAGGGTTAAAGAGTTAGAGAATCAAATCGTTGAAGGCAAACTGGCCGGGGAGTCACAGCGAGAGAGCGAGGAACGGTTTCGTGCCATTTTCGAGACGGCCAAAGATTCCATCTTCATCAAAGATCGCCACTTAAGATACACCCTTGTCAATCCCACTATGGAGCACCTTTTTGGAATCTCGGCTTCTCAACTTTTGGGAAAATCTGATGAGGAACTTTTTGGAGATGAAGCGGGAGCCCATATCAGGGAGATAGATTCTTGTGTTCTCAGAGGTGAGATTATTGAGGAAGAAGACACCAAACCGGTGTCCGGTGTTCTCACAACATTTCACATCATTAAAGTTCCGATTAGAGATAGTTCGGGGGAAATTATCGGTCTTTGTGGAATTGCTCGGGACATTACAAAGCAAAAGCAGGCCAAAGAAGCTTTGAAAAAAGCGCATGAAGAATTAGAACAAAGGGTGAAGGAGCGAACGGCCGACTTGAGGAAGATAAATGATCAACTGATACAGGAAATAAAAGAGCGCAAGAGAGCAGAAAAGGACTTACGCAAATATGAACGCATGGTTGCTGCATCGGATGACCATATGTCACTGACAAACAGGGACTATGTCTATCAAGTGGCAAATGATGCTTATCTCAGGAGCCATAATGTAAAACGTGAAGATATTGTTGGCCATTCCGTTCCTGAATTGTTTGGGCAGGAATTTTTTGAGACACACCAGAAACCTATGATTGACCGCTGTCTTGCCGGTGAAGTAGTTCGATATCAGTCATGGATAGATTTCCCGACGTTAGGGCGGCGATACATGGACATCGCTTATTACCCATACTTTGAAGATGATGGTTCGATTTCGGGTTGTGTTGTCAATGCTCATGATATCACTGATAGTAAACAGGTCGAGAAGGCACTGCGTGAGAGTGAAAAACGATATAAGAGTCTTTTTAAAAACAATCACTCAGTGATGCTTCTAATTGATCCGGAGAGTGCGAATATAGTAGATGCCAACCCTGCAGCTATCTCTTTCTATGGATGGAGTTATGAGGAGCTTACCCGTAAGAAAATTACAAATATTAATACGCTTACGGAAAGGCAAGTGTTTCAGGAAATGAAACGAGCGAAGACGGAACAACGCCGGATATTTTATTTAAAACACCGACTGGCGAGTGGAAAAATCCGTGATGTTGAAGTATACAGTAGCCCTATCAAAGTGTATGGTAGAGAACTTCTATATTCTATTATCCATGACATCACCAAACGTAAGCAGGCAGAATTAAGTTTGATAGAAAAAGGGAAAGAACTAGAGAATAAATCGCATGAGCTTGAAGAAGTCAATGCTGCGTTGAAAGTCCTCCTAAAACACAGGGAAGAAGATAAAAAAGAATTTGAAGAAAAAGTCATTGCTAATGTGAAAAAGCTCGTTTTTCCCTATCTTGAAAAACTGTATAATAGTCGATTAAATGACAGACAGAAGGTATATTTAAATATTACCAAATCAAATCTTGAGGATATTGTTGCACCATTTCTTCGCCAGCTATCCTTGAAATTTTCTGATCTTACCCCTGGTGAGATTCAAGTTGCCGGGCTCGTTAAGGATGGTAAGACAACCAAAGAGATAGCTGATTTGTTGAATTCCTCTACCGGTGCAGTTAATTTTCACCGCAATAATATTAGAAAGAAACTGGGTCTACGCAATACAAAAACAAACCTGAGGTCCTTCCTTTTGCCCCTCTCATAATATAAGTTATTACCTTATAATAAGCTTATATTTTTTCGTTATTTACTTTTCCTTTTTTTTGTATAATTATTATAATATTTATCAATTTAATTGGCCCATTAAACCTTCAGGCAAACAGAAAGTCCAAGCTTTGTTCTGCGAGTATCTGGTGGCATATTATATTTATCCATTTCCTTAAAAAGTCCAAGTAAACAGATTTCGCAAGCAAAACTATGTGCTCACCACCCACAGGTAGAGTAATAGCTATAGGAAGATTCTCAGTAACTTTCTGGAGAAAACTTTAACAATTTCAGTTAAAGAATGCACCATAAAACCAAACTGCCGACAAAGGGTAGGTAATGAGCAAAATAGGTCTAAAAACAATTAGAGAATCCCTTTTGATAAGAAAAACTGAGCTTGCTAGAATGGCCAATATATCACCCATGACGGTTGCGCGGATAGAACAAGGTCACTCATGCAGAAAGAAAACAAAACGAAAGGTTACTTTGGCGTTAGAGCATAAAATTTCATGGGAAATGAAGTTGTGATATTATCTGCTGATAATAGAGAGAAACGT
>MAXL01000328.1 GCA_001751005.1 Desulfobacterales bacterium S5133MH16 | reverse complement strand
CTCCAGTTTCAAGATTCCTCTGTTGATCAAACGCGTAACCCGGTTCTTGATGGTTCCTTCAGAGACATTTAGTTTTTTGGCAATAACCTTAAACTGTCTCCTGGCGTCCTTTTGCAGTTCAAGAATAATTTTCCTATCTATATTGTCTAAATTCGGTTGTGCCCCGACCATCTTGCTTCATCCTCCATTTAGATTGCTGCTTAACCCGTGTTCCACTGAACAGGCCCTCAAAATCTTTCAACTCAATCCAGCCGTAAAATCATTTTAGGACTTCCTTCTGTTGAAGGGCACAAATCAAGTATAAGAGAAAGTTGGTTATTTTGTAGCACCCAACATTTTCTATGTCAAGAAAACAAACTATGTTTATTGTATTTTCTGCAATAAATTGGAAAAAAAATAAAACAAAACTAAAAATAATACAAAATATTCTTGTCAGTGCAATAAACTAACTTTGATGCCTTCGTAAAAAGTCAAAATTTTAAAAATCCTGGCTCGTAACCCATTGAAATCATTAGGTGGGAAATTCAAAAATGACGAACTCCTGACTTTTTACGACACCATCAACTTTAAACTTGCATAAAATTTTACCGGATCTAATTCACAACAATTGTTCTTAATTGTATCCCTCAGTGCTTTTATCCAGGATTCTAAGCTAATTAGTGCCAGAACGAAAATAGGAATTTTTTCCAAGGTCAAGTCGAAGATCCCGGACTTTGAGCGGGGGAAGACGAGATATTTGTAGAAATATCTAAAGAGCTACTGCGACGAAAGAAAATTTTACTCCCGTATTTAAAAGATGATGATCCCTATTTCACAAATCGTGAGCTTCAGCGAATTTTGTATAACAAATGAGCAAGTTGGTTTATTAAAAGGATAGTTTTCAGTAAGTCCGGGGTGTATTGGAAAAATCCCCTCAACTAGGGGGTTGGCTGAGAATGAGATATTTTTTCCAAGATCAAGGAAGGCGAAAATTATAACCACCCCGCTCAAATACAGCGGGACAGGCATCCATACATTGAGTATTTCGAGGATTATAATTTGAGCCTGTCGAAGCGAAGCGTAGATCCCGCTCATCGGGGACGCAGAGATTGGGGAAAATAGCCACTTTCGGACAGCCTCCTAGCCATAGGCTCTATGAGACGGTGGCCTTAATCCTCCGTCACTAAGTGCCACGGTCGGATTTTTTGCAGGCAGCGCCTTCAAATCTGAGTACGTTTATGCCTGCGGTGCTGTTTGCAAGGTTTAGGTCCTCGCAATTATTAAACATGAGGCTAAAATCGAGCTCTGCGGTCAGCTTTGGCCATAGCTTAAGGCCTTCATCATAGAGCGGAAGGTTCTCCTTGGTACGCTGGTTCGCGCGAACAATACCAGTATTTCTTCCAGCCCCACCATAACCAATGTGGCGCTTTTCAATCACCGCCACAGTTTTTATTCCGTGGTTCCGCGTAAGGTAGTAGGCAGTGGCCAGTCCATGCAGGCCGCCGTCGATGATAACCGTGTCGTAGCTGGACTTGAGCCGGGGTGTTTTTCCCCACAAGGGTTTATACCCCCCAGACATAAGCGCTCTCTTTTTTAATGATGACTTAAATGCAAATCTTGGTGAGTAATTAAATGGTTGAGTGGTAAATTGGTTGATGACCTCCGCACCTCACAGACTTTGCTCCAGTAATCCAAGTTTACCACAACTTATGCTAATGAAATAAATCATGTCAAGAAAAACAAAAAATGAAATGATTTATTTCAAAATAGGTTGACAATTTTGAAAATTTGGTTGATATTGCGTAAAATTTAAAGGCGTATTTATTTTGAATGAGCACGAGTAACATCCTGGGATAAAAAAATACAACTAAAATCGAATTAAATTCACTCCCCCCAACCGCATCCCTCCAGGGGAGAGGGGATTTCTGAATGAATGCTAACTAATACCTTTGATATGACCTTGGGTCTGGTTTGAAGTTCAAAGATGATTTGTACGGCACAATAACGCCATGATTGGTGCCATTTTGTAAGGTTTTAACTCGTTTGGTTAAAATCATTTCATTTTTGTTTATAAATGTAGAAAGAAATAAATACCATGACGGATCAGCAATCTCATCTAACGATGAAAGGAATCGTCGAGCAGCACCACTCGCTGACACCAAAAGCCCGGATCCTCGGAAATTATATTATTAAAAACCCCCGGAAAGCAGTCTTCATGACCACAAAGGAACTGGCTAACACGTGCCACGTTAGCGAAGCGACAGTGGTTCGTTTTGTAAGCCAACTAGGCTATAAAGGTTACGGTGCATTTCAACAGGCTTTAAGAGATTTTGTGGATACGGAACTGACGTTGCTGGATCGAACGGACATGTCGGACATGAAAGGGCCGGGCACCGATCGCCTCAGTCGCGTAGTGTTTGAAGAGATGGACAACCTGAAACATTTTTTTGAAACCGTCGACATGGATGTTTTAAACAGCGTAGTGGATTTTCTTGAAAAAAGTCAATCCATCTATGTCATCGGCTCCCGTCTTTCCTTTACATTTGCGTACTACCTGGGCTGGTCCCTGACCAAGATCCGTCAGGACGTTCGTATCATAAAAGGGAGCGACAGCACCTCGATCGATTGGCTGACTATCGCCGCTCCTGAAAGCCTTGTGATTATTATCGCCACGACGCGATATCCTAATGAACTGATCCGGCTGGGCAAAATGGTTCGTCGACTCGGTCTGACACTTGTTGTGATTGCGGACAGCTCTTTGTGCCCGTTAACACATTTTGCCCACCTGTCGTTGATCGCACCGTCCAAAAACATTCCCTTTATTGGAAATCCGACGACGATTTCCTGCATCATCAATTACCTCGTTTTGGAACTGGCAAGCCGGAACGGCGGTCGGCTGAAGCAACATCAGGAAAAACTGGAACAGGCTTACCTGGAAAATGATATCCTGTTTAATCTGGACAGAGAAGAATTTAGTATAAAATGATTTAATTAAAGGGTGATTTTATAATTTTGAAACCGGGCGAAACCGTGATCCATCAATTGTTCCATTGTGAATATACCCTATAAAAAAACGGTTCGCCTATTCTTTTCACAAAGGAGGCAACAAATATGAGTGAACTATTGGGAAAAATGGCAGAGTCTTTGATTGCAGGTAAAGTGGACGAAGTAACGGAGCTTACAAAGGAAGCCCTTGATGGTGGTTCATCGCCGCAGGACATTTTGGAACAGGGACTTCTGGCCGGGATGGAGGTTGTAGGAAAGCGGTTTAAAGCCAATGAAATGTTTATTCCAGAGGTGTTGCGGTGTGCCAAATGCATGCATGGCGCTATGGAAATTTTGCGGCCACTGTTGGCGGAAGCCGGTGTGAAGACTGCCGGCACATTCGTGATCGGTACGGTCAAGGGCGACCTGCATGATATCGGTAAGAACCTGGTGGGCATGATGTTTGAAGGTGCCGGGTTTCAGGTTATTGACCTGGGCATCGATCTGGGACCACAGGAGTTCATTGATGCGCTGAAGGAGCACAAAGCGACCCTCCTTGGTATGTCGGCGCTTTTGACCACCACGATGCCGAAGATGGGCGAAACCATTAATGCCATTAAAGAGGCGGGCATCAGGGACCAGATTAAAATTATGATCGGCGGGGCTCCCGTGACGGCCGAGTATGCTAAAGAGATTGGCGCCGATGCATATGCCTCCAATGCCGCCAGCGCTGTTGATAAGGGCAAAGAACTGCTTGGTCTGTAATTTGTCAAAAGTTTTTCCATTAAAGCTTGGGCATAGGACGAGATAATTGGGTTGAGGCGGTTAGGAGCGTATAGAACTTAAGAGAGCATAGGTTTCTGTGAAAATCCGTGGTGAACTATAAAATTGTTTAGGCAGGAGCCCAGATCGCTGGTTAAATATTAAGTCGAGAAAGGGGGAAATCCATGTTAGAAAAAACAATGCTGATTAAAATGAATCAACAGACATACGGGACAACCATGTTCCAGATTCTCACCGAAGATCAGATCGAACGGATTTATTTTGCGGCTCTGGACGTTTTGGAGATTTCCGGGGCCCGGATATTTCACAAAGAGGCTCTGGAACTGTTCGCCAGCAGTGATGCCATGGTGACGGAAACGAATCGGGTACGGATTCCGACTTCTATGGTAGAGCAGGCATTAGGCAGTTGTCCTTCCAAATCCAATCTCACGGGCAGGAACGGCAAGCGTTCGGTAAAACTACAAAAAAACGAGGTCGCTTTCGGAAGCGGTGCGGACGCCCCTTTTGTATATGACCGAAAAACCGGGGAGCGTCGCAAGTCCACCTTCGCCGACGTGGAGGCCGCGGCCAAGATAGTGGACTACCTGCCCAGGCTTGATTTTTGTATGTCTCACGGCCTTGTGTCGGACGCACCAAATTCCAAAACTTATGACCGGCATCAATTTTTGGCCATGGTCAAGAACAGCACCAAACCCCTGGTCGTCACCAGTGTCGATGGGGACGGGTTGAAGGACCAATGGGAAATGGCCTGTCTGATACGGGGCGGCGAAAAGGAGTTTCGCTTAAGCCCACTCTTTGCAACTTATATCATGTCGGATTCACCACTAATGAGCAACAACGAAATAGTGGACAAGCTCCTGTTCGCCACGGAAAAAGGGATTCCGACCATATTTAGTCCATGTTCAGGTTTGGGAGTGAATGCCCCGGCCACTATAGCCGGGGGGCTGGTGCAGACTCTGGCAGATGCCCTGCTGACGGTGGTGTTGTGCTACCTGAAAAAGCCCGGACTGCCGTTAATCCTGGGTGGCGTTCAAACCATTATGGATATAGATAAAGAAACCCTTTCTTACGGATCACCCGAGCTTCATCTGGCCTCGGCGGCAAGTACCGAGATTTACAAATGGTTAGGGCTGTTGAGCTCTTCACCAGGAGGATGCACGGACTCGAAGGTTGTTGACGAACAGGCGGCCTCGGAATCCGTTATGAGCATATACAACAACTTTATGGCTGGGACCAACCTGATCCACCACGTAGGGGGCATCGATGGCGGTCTGAATGGATCACTGTCAAGCCTGGTCATGTGCGATGAAATCATCGGGATGATCAAACAGATCGGTAAGGGCATTCAGGTCGACGATGAATCACTGGCGCTGGACATTCTCAAAGAAGTAGGACCGGGCGGTGAATTCATCAGCCACGACCACACCTATGATCACTGGAAGGAATGGTTCCGGCCCACAATTATCGATCGGTCCAACTTCGAAGCCTGGACAGAAAAGGGCAGTAAAACTTACAATGATAGGCTCGAACCCGAGATAGACCGCATCCTGGAGTCACATGCACCGGAGCCATTGGACGAAAACATAGTTCAGGAGATGAAAAAAATCATCAACCTGGCAGACAATAAGGAGGTT
>MAXL01000327.1 GCA_001751005.1 Desulfobacterales bacterium S5133MH16 | reverse complement strand
TGGTCTTTTCGCACAATCTCTGCGTTATGCTCAAAAAATAATCCTCGGAATATCAAATATATGCCTGTGGTTATTTTTTTCGCATGCCTTGATCTTGAGCGAAAATCCTCATTAATCAACAGACTCATAGATGCGATCAATTTACAGGCTTGCATCCCCTGCAGGAGATTATGGGGGTATAGGTAAATCTTCTTGGATCGGAAAAAAATTGCTTAAATTCTTCAAAAAATTCTTCATAACCCCCATTATATTCTTTAAACTCATATCCAAACTTTTTTACTGCAACTTCAAGCTTTTTGGTCCAGTTGAAATCGTCAATTTCTTTCAACTCTCCAAAAATCAGGTGATGGGGGGCTAGGCTCACATCGATATCCTGGTAGCCAAGGTCATAAAGGAAAGAATAGAGTTTTATTCCTACGTAAGGGTCAAAGTCAGCATTCTTTTCCAGCGCCTTTATTATTTCGTAAATTGTTCTTTCAAGCCTATTAGAGAGCCCGAAATGTCTCAAGCAGTTATAGTCCAGATCTATCAGGCAGATTATTCCTCCGGGTTTCAAAATACGGGATATGTTCTTGACGATATCAAAACTTTTTGATCGATAGTATTCAAGGACAAAACGTACCCAAATAAAATCGAACATTCCTATATCATCTAAAGGTTCAAGTATATTCTTGTTTACAAATTCTATCCCTTTTTTGCCGTAGTGATTTTTTGCGTATTCAATTCTTTTTTTAAAGCTGTCTACGCCGACTACTTCACCGTTCGGTTGAACCAGTTTGTGCAAGTAAAAGGCAGTTTTGCCGGAACCACATCCCAAATCGGCTACGCGCATGCCCGGTTTTATACCGGCCCAGCGGGCCTGTTTTTGCACAATCATGCCGTCTAGTTTCATTTCGAGACGAAGCGTCTCTTCGTTGTTTTCCATAAAATATTCATGGTGTTGCATATATAATACTCCTGATGCTATTTAGTGCCTGAACGAAAACTGTCTTTTTTGCCAATATCTGCGTCAGACTCAAATTTTAATCCTCGAAATACTACCAGTATTACTGTGGTTAAAATTTTCGTCTTCCTTGATCTAAACAAAAAATCCTAGTTTTCGTTCGGGCACTATTTATCAAGCTCGGTCTTTATAACCTGCCCGATTTTATCAAGTAAATATGGCTTTTTTACATATGAGGTTGCGCCCAATTTTTGAGCTTCTCTGACACGATCTGTCTCAGAGTAACCGCTTGTGATTATTGCTTTCTGATCTGGATTTATCTCGAGAATTTTTTTGTATGTATCAAGTCCGTCCATGCCCGGCTCCATTATCATATCCAAAACCACCAGGTCTGCTGAATTATTCTTTATGTAATCAACAGCTTCTTCACCGTTTGAGGCAGATACAACGGAATATCCCAATTTTATTAACATATCCGATGCAATCACTCTTTGGTCTTTCATATCATCAACGACTAAAATCAATTCACCGTTACCCATAATATCTTTAATGGATGATATGGGCTTGTCCATGACCACTTCCTGTCTGACTACTGAAAAATAAAGTGTGAATTCAGTCCCTTGTCCTTCAGTACTTTTTACGTCAATATATCCTTTGTGATCTTTTACAGTGCCCCAAACTACGGCCATGCCAAGTCCTGTACCGCTTTTTCCCATTATCTTTTTTGTGTAAAAAGGTTCAAATATTCTTTCTAAATCTTTAGAAGGGATGCCGACACCCGTATCAATAACACTGAGCGTAACATAATCCCCCTGTTTAACCTTGTCAAAACCATTTAAGGATATGTCAACATACCGGTTTTTTGTTGATATCGTTATTTCTCCTGAACCGGGAATCGCCTCGGCAGCATTGGTCACTAAATTCATGATAGTTTTAGATAAATGAACCGGAGAACCTAAAATATTTAGAAGATTTGTTTCAAAATCGGTTTTTACATGAACATTAGGATGATATATTTTTAAATTTTCAAATTCGGGGCTTTTCAAGTATTCGGAAATAATAGAATTTAAATTTACAACTTTTGTAGTAACAACCCCTCTTCTTGCCAGAGTCAGCAAATCCTGAACAATAGCGGCAGCTCTTTCTCCCGCCTTTTGGATGGTTAATATGGGCTTTCTTTGAGGGCTGTCCAAAGGAATATCCATTAATAACAGTTCAGGGTAGCTTACAATACCGGACAGGATATTGTTTAGATCATGTGCTACACCGCCGGCGAGAGTCCCTATTGCTTCCATTTTTTGTGCTCTTTGGAGCCGGGCTTCCAAATCCCTTTTTTCCAATTCCGCATATTTCAGTTCTGTTACATCGTTACCGATGCAAAGAATTTCTTTAAAATTTCCTTCACTATCAAATATGGGTTTATAAGTCCATGCAATCCATACTTTTGTGCCATTTCTGAGCACACTTTCGCTTTCATTAATAATTGACTGCTCAGGGTTTTGGTTAAGAATCGCTAATCGTCTATCAAGATGATCTTTAGTTAATTGTGTATTTTGAAAGATGGTTCCGAGCACGCTTTTCCCGAGGATTTCATTTTCAGTATAACAGAAAAATTTTTGTGCAAATTCGTTAAAAAAAGTGATATTTCCCTCTATGTCTTGTCGCATGATAATGCTGCTCGCATTTTCAACGAGATCACGATACTTCTTTTCACTCTCCTGAAGTTGCTGGAATGACATTGCATTTGTGATACTGACGGCTGTTTGTGAAGCAATCCCCATCATAAAATTCATATCACTCTTCGTAAGTGGTCTTTTTGACCTGACATTATCTACAGCCAATATGCCGAGCGATTCTTTTTCAAAGACAATGGGTACGCATATAAGTGCCTGTACACCCATTTTTTTAGCAAATGCCAGACTTCTTTTTGAGAGCTTTTTTTCAATTTCTGAAATATCGTTTATCAGAATGTTTTTTTGATCTCTAAATGCCTCTACGAATGTTCCTTTTGATTTAAGTTTATCGAGATGAAACCCGGTTTGTTTCAAGAGATCCTCTATCCCATTGTTGTAACCGTATCCAGCGGTATAAAGGAGTCGAGTTTTGTCGCTGTTTGCAAGCATGATCATACCGCGGTCAAAGTCTATGTGAGCCTTCATAATGCGTACTACAGTATTTATGAGCTGATCGACATTTATGATTGAAGAGGTAGCCTTGCCGATCTCCTGAATAAGCAGAGCATTGTTATGGCGAATATTCATCTCATCTAAAAGATCTTGGGCTACATCACCCTGGGTTTCAACAGTTTTGGCTAATTCTTTTTTTTCTAAATTCTCGGAAAATAACGCAAGGGCCATAGTAGTAAGCAAACAGAAAAAAACAAGGATTGTCCAGGTCGTGTTGGGCAAGGCAAAGAAAAGAGCCATACAGATGACAATACCAATCAGAAGAGAATAATTCCGTACCAGTTTCCAGATGAGAGAAGTTGTTTTTTCCCAGCTAATGATGTAACTGCAGAATTTATCACCTTTATGAAAACACAAAGGATGCTCAACATCGGCCAGACGATCGGTGAACAACATTGCCAGGGATTCGAAGACACCGAGACGGTTCTCACATTGATACGGTTTTTCATTTACACCCGGATTCGGTGTAGAAACAATTTCAACCTTGTTGGGCCCCATCTTTTTTACACTAATAGTAGCGCCTCGGCTCATGATGGGATAGACTTTTCCCATCAAAAGATAAACACTGGTCAGGCTCATTAATCCTAATGTATATTGTTTTATAGGACCCATTCCCTTGTATGAAGTTGTATACCGTCCGGCGTCTCTTGCGATATTCGGATTTCCTGTTTTTTCAATCAGGGCTTCATGAAAACGGTCCGTCTGGGACTGACTGAACCAGTGTGCAGGGTCTTCCACCTCATACTTGGTCATTTTCGCATACCCTAAGACAGAATCGATATCCAAATTTGGATAATATTTCCTGAGGTATTCTAAAAAAGTTTTTATGATTCGGCTATTATAGATAGGTGATGAGTCAGTCACTATCCAGGTTCCTTGGTTGAGAGCCTATAAAGTATCTAAAGAAAAATAAATAACTTAAGATTGTTCAAACTGAGATTACAAAAGAGCGGGTTTTATGTCAAGCGATGAAGTATGGCAAAAAGTGAATATACAAGCCGTAACATGGTAAACATAGGAATAAATATGAACGCCTGAAGATTAGAACCGTTCGATGAGTTTGTTAATCAGGTACGTACTCTCCCGCATAGCCTGTTCACTAAAAGTCCCGAACCAGTCTGTAATTTTTTTAAATTCGGCCCGAAACATCTCTTTATCGCCCTTTTCAACCATGGCGAGATTGTTTGCAAGAGAAGAAAGGTACTCTTTCAGGAGGGCAAGCCGTTTGGGTGATGCGAATATGATTTCAGAGTAAAGTGAGGGGTCCTGTGCAAAAAGCCTTCCCACCATCCCGAGCTCCAGGCGGTAAATGGGACTGGAAAATTCTAAAGTTCGGGATAAATCAATCTGTTTGTGACACAGAAATTGACCAAATGCAAACGTTGCGAAATGTCGCACCGTTTGAACAATGGACATGATTTCATCATGTTCCTGTGCAGTTACTTGCAGGATAATAGTTCCCCAGGCGCTGAATTGATCAATAAGCCATCGGCATGAATTCAGTTTTCTGCCGGGTGTAACCACGACGATCTGCTTGTCCATGGTTGAGGTGGTCGGACCGAAAAGAGGGTGCAGTCCAATCACCGGTCCCTGAAAAGCGTCGAGCATGGCATTTAACGGTTGTTCTTTAATACTGGTGATATCTGCAAGAACACAATCAACCGGCAGGTGAGGACCCAGTTTGCCTGCGACTTCAGCAGTTACTTCAATGGGGACACTGATAATTGCAAGTTCAATCCCGTGGCAAAGTTTGCCGACATTCAACCAATCATTTTGGTCCAGGATACGAACCCTGTAACCGGAATCGGCAAACCATTTAGAAAAATATTGCCCCATACTACCCATGCCGCCAACCATAAGGACGGTTGCATCGTCACGGACGCCTTTTTGCGAGAGACGAGCGGCTTGTTCTACCCGGGACTGGCGGAGGATACGACGGTAAAGTTCTTCAATATAATCAGAATTTAGTCCCGCATTGGCCCCCTGATTACGAAGCTGAGAAATCAGATTTTCTTCTCGGGCCGGGTGATAAACAGGCAGGTTATGGGCTTTTTTAAGCTTAACAACCCGTTCGACTTCTGCCTGGCGTTTTGCAAGAAGGGAGACAATATTCTGGTCAATGGTATCGAGTTGTCTCCTTAAGTTTTCAAGTTCCTGCTCAACCTTATCGCTGACAGGATTTGCCATTTGCGGTGAGGGCGGCCGTTTTGGATTATCAGTTTCCATGATTCCGGCAATATAACATCTTCGCAAGGTGTTTGGCAAGTAAAGGATGCATCTTATGCTTGCCTTTGTCATCAAATAAGGGTAAACATGAGACGATAAAGAACTTGGCACTTTTGATCCCTTACAAATTATCAGACTATTAAAACGATTAAGGCAGGTTTATGAAGCCGATTTGCAAAATTGTAATCATCACAGCAACCATCTTTTTATGGTCATGCATGCCAAAGACTATTTATGAAAAGTTTGATCCCTCGGCTCAGCTTTTTTCCAGGGCTGAAAAAATGTTTCAGGAGAAATCCTATGACAAAGCGCTTGTTTTATTCAATGAGTACCTTGCCCGATTTCCTGACAGACCTATGGCCGATGCAGCTTTAATGAAGATGGGAGCTATCCATACGGTTCTTGGGAACAATGACAGCGCTCGTAAGGTTTATAAACGACTCATCGCCGAATATGCGAAAAGTTATTTTGTCCCGGATGCCAGGATTGAAATAATGGTCACTTATTACAACCAGGGAGAATATGAAAAAGTAATCGAGCAGGCAGCCGACTTTCTCAAACATGCTGTTTCCGGATCCCGTATTCTCAGAACATATGTATTGGCAGGTGATGCCTATTTGGCTCTGGGATATCCAAAAGATGCTGTTAATTACTATACCACAGCATATTCAAAAGCGCAGGATCCGGGAAAGAAGGTCATTATAATAAAGCTTAAAGATGCTGTCCGGCAGCTTAGCTCTCAAGATATCGCATTTCTTTTAAGTGACCGGGAAGAGAGGTTCCCGGCAGGTTATCTTATGTTTCAGTTGGGGATTAGCAGTGCCGGTGAAGAAAAATATGATGAGGCTTTAAGGGTGCTGTCGGAGTTTATCGAAAAGTTTCCGGATCACGAAAATGTGCAACAGGCAAAAAATCTGATAGCGGAAATTAATCAAAAGTCTATTTATAGCCGTTACACCATAGGATGTTTGCTCCCTTTGAGCGGTCCTTATAGACTTTACGGCAACAAAGCATTAAATGGTGTTGAACTGGCTTTGAATAGATTCAGCTCACAAAACACTTCTCCTTGTATCAAGGTCATCATAAAAGATACGGAATCTGACCCGGTTAAGACCGTACGGGCCGTAAAAGAATTGTTTGATGAAAACGTTGCCGCTATTATTGGTCCCATTATTATGTCTGAACCGGCCGCTCTTGAGGCACAGGATAAAGGGATGCCCATAATAACCTTAACCCAGAAAGACAATATCACTTCAATAGGCGACTGGGTTTTTAGAAATTTTTTTACTCCGGTTGCGCAGGTTAAGGCTCTGGTATCTTATGCCGTCGAGGATCTCAATTTTAACCGTTTTGCAATTCTTTATCCCGACGAAAATTATGGAAAAACCTTTATGAATCTTTTTTGGGATGAGGTGATTGCTTTCGGAGGCAGAGTTGTGGGTGTTGAATCATACAATTCCGCTCATACCGATTTTTCCGAATCTATCAAAAAACTGGTAGGGCTTTACTATGAGGTGCCTGAAGATCTTAAGATCACTGACGTAGAGGCCGATGACGAAAAAAACGAGGATGTAGCCACTGGCGAAGGTGCGGGTACATCACTGGGGGATGCACGTGGATATGATGAAAATATTATAGAGGAAAAACAAGAAAAAGCGGAAGCCATTGTCGATTTTGATGCGGTCTTTATTCCCGATGCTCCCAAGAAAGCAGGGCTTATTATTCCACAGCTTGCTTTTCATGATGTTACCGATACATACCTTTTAGGAACCAATTTGTGGCATTCCGACAGTTTGATCGAAATGGCCCTGCAATATGCACAGGACGCAATTATGCCGGATGGTTTTTTTGCCGAAAGTGCTTCAGAGGAGGTAATGAATTTTGTCAGAACTTTCCATAAGACCTTCGATCGAAAGCCGGAATTCATCGAAGCGGTGGCATATGATACGGCTATGATATTGTTCCAGATAGTCAGCAGTCAGGACATCCGATTCAGAAGCGACCTAAAAAATAAACTCAAAAAGCTTAACGACTTCCGTGGTGTAACCGGACTTACTTCCTTTGATAACAACGGAGAGGTTCGAAAAAAGTTGTATCTTCTGCAAATACAAGGTAAACGGTTTGTCGAACTGGAACACCACTAACCAAGAAACTCATAAGAAAAACAAGTTGCAGAGGAGTGATCAATGGTTTTTCAACGACCCCTGACCCGTTGCTCCCAGGACACTCATCCACAACTTTCCTTTGGGGTCGATCTGCTTGCGTTTTCCGGCCGAGGCACTTAAGGGAAGATGCACGAAATGGTTGTTCCAGCGGCCGATGAGAAGTTTTGTTTTTCCCGCCATGCCTGCATGAACCGCATCCCGCCCCAAAAAGCTGCAGAAGACATTATCATTGGCATTTGCAGGCAGGCTTCTTATCATATAGCTGGGATCAATATATTTTAAAGAAATCTCGATGTTTTTGCGATTAAAATATGACAATATGGTATTTTTGAGGAAAAGTCCTATATCCTGGAGCCTGATATTTCCGGATTCATCACGTTCCGTTGTTTGAGCGTCAAAAAACTTTTGACCTGCGCCTTCAGCCACTACGATTACGGCATGTCCTCTGTGATAAAGACGTCTTTCAAGGGAAGCAAGAAAGCCGCCCGATCCTTCAAGGTCAAAATCCACCTCCGGTATCAGCACAAAATTTACATCCTGTTGAGCCAGGGCGGCTGTTGCGGCGATGAAGCCCGAATGTCTGCCCATCAGTTTGATAAGACCGATTCCGTTGGGATATCCTTCTGATTCGTTATGCGCACCCTTAATCGCCTGGGTGGCAACATCAACCGCCGTATGAAAACCAAAAGAGCGTGATACCATGTAAATATCATTATCAATGGTTTTTGGGATTCCGACAACGCTTATTTTCAGACCTCTTTGGGATATGGCATCCGCTATTTTTGTAGCTGCCATGAGTGTGCCGTCGCCCCCGATCATAAAAAGGATGCCGATGTTCATCCGTTCCAGGCTGTCGACAATCTCATCTATAGGCTGGGGTCCCCGTGAAGATCCTAAAATCGAACCGCCCATCTCGTGTATATTAACGACTAGCTCGGGTTTAAGATCGATGATGTCGTGCCCGTATTTGGGAATAAAGCCCTGAAGACCATACCTGAAGCCATAAATATTTCGTACCCCATAACCGTAGAAAAGTTCCAGAACGATTGCCCGGATAATGTCGTTCAAACCGGGGCATAATCCGCCGCAGGTTACCAGTGCACACCGCAGCTTGCTCGGGTCGAAGTATATTTTACTTCTGGGGCCGGCCAGCTCAAAAGCGGGAAAATCTTTTCCTTCTTCGGCCAATTTGATCAGACTGTTTAAATTTACGTCCACGACAACCCTGTCGGTATCGTGCACAAAATTTTGGCTGAGGGAATCTTTTTCACCTCTGCGGATAGGTGATGTTATTTTAAGAGGTCCAAGGGGCTCTATTGTTGTGTCAACGGAATCGAATTTCATAATATTTCCCTTAAAATGAGGCTTACAGTTACGATTTAAGTTCCATTAAATTTGAAATCACCTTTGCCTAAAATATCGTGCAGGTGCAAGATCCCCCGAATCTTTCCTGTAGAATCCGTTACGGGAAGGACCGTGATTTGGTATTTTTCCATCATATTCAGGGCATCATATGCCGGAGAATCCGGGGCCACGGTTCGGGGCTTTTTTGTCATGACTTGTTCAACGGTTAGTTTGTGAATAGATTTTCTTTTTGCAATCAGACGTCTCAAATCACCGTCGGTGATGATACCGGCAAGAGTGTTGTCGGATCTGAAGACAAGGGTTACTCCCAATCCAAGACGATTGATTTCCTTGACGGCATCTTCCATGGAGGTCCCTTCAGGAACGCGGGGAATGGATTTGCCGGTTAGCATGAAATCTTTAACTTTGTTGGAAAGCCGATGCCCGAGCGTGCCGCCGGGATGAATCTTTTTGAAGTCGCCTGAATTGAAATGTTTCTTGTTTATCAGAACCACGGCAAGGGCGTCGCCAATGGCAAGAAGTGCGGTGGTGCTTGCCGTGGGAACAAAGCCCAACGGGCATGCTTCCTTTTTTACAGCCACATCGATGATGATGTCGCTATGTTTGGCTAATGTGGAGTTTTTGTTCCCTGTAAATGCAATGATTTTGCACCCTATTTTACGGATACTGGGTATAAGGATATTAAGTTCGTCGGTTTCGCCGCTGTTGGAAAGGGCTATGAATATATCATCCGGGCCGACCATTCCGAGATCTCCATGCATAGCCTCGGCAGGATGTAAAAAAAGTGATTTTGTTCCCGTGCTGTTCAGAGTGGCCACGATTTTTCGGCCAACCAGTCCGGATTTACCGATGCCGCTGACAATTAATCTGCCATGGGACCGGCAGATGATATCCACCATTTTCGGGAAGTTGTCATCAATACGATCCGCCAGTTTTAAAATACCTTGGGCTTCTATTTTGAGAACCTCAATAACTTGTTTTATGACCATGTGGAATATATTTCCTTTTGTCTGAAATTTTGTCAAATAACCAATATAAGTATTGTAGGTAAATTGGCAATTTTTAAATAAAAAATCAAGAATTCTTTTTGATAGGCTATAGTGATTGTCAGCGTTCGGAACATATTTTTGACAATTGCTATATCCGGAAGAAATGTCAATTTTTTTGTTGACAACCTATATTTGTCTGATTATATTGCCCCAGTTTTTTTGAGACCTGTCTATTTGAGGCCGGGAACAGATGGCTCCCGGCCTTTTTTTTGATTTTTTTCCGAAAGGGGGTGATTACAATGGTTTGTACAACGGTTAGAAAAGGTTTTGAGTGCCCTTTTATGACTGCACAGGGGTGTTCTTACAATGGCGGAATTTGCCACGAGATCGTGGAGCACTGTGAAGGCTGCAATCGTAGCATTGAATACGCTTCCGGATGGTACTGCTCGGCATGCCCTGATCCTTCACTGAAATGGAAAACCGGAGATTGCAGCTTTGCTTCACATGTCATAAAGGCTGCTTCAGAATCAAAAGCAAAGATTAATCCGCTCAAAGCATCCAAGAGAGGAAACAAGTAATGTTGCTTTCGATCTACAAATAAACCCCGCTTTATTAAAAGGGCGGGGTTTTTTCATGAACCACCTATTCTGTCCATGGTGCCAGCGTTTATTCATCCCACCGATATTTCAAGTTATTTTCCCTTGACATGCTTTGCGTCAACACTGTAAAATTCAAGGCAGTTTTCTATGATCGCTATGAAAAAAATATAATTTATCATTTTTTAGTTTTTTTAATGACAGAATTTGTGCATTATATAGAAAAAAAATAATTACACCACGAAGT
>MAXL01000326.1 GCA_001751005.1 Desulfobacterales bacterium S5133MH16 | reverse complement strand
GCTTAACCCAACCTACGAAATACGAATTATGCCCTAATGGCAAAAATGAAACATGAGATACCGACGAGCACAAATCAAAGGCGCAACATACTTTTTTACGGTGGTGACACATAAAAGAACCAAATTTCTCTGTGAATCTGAAAATGTATCGTTACTCCGAGAAACGTTCAAATATGTGATAGAAAAACATCCATTTACGATTGATGCTTTTGTCCTGCTGCCTGATCATCTGCATTGCTTGTGGACATTGCCGGATGGAGATCACGATTTTTCAAAACGCTGGCGGTTGATAAAGACTTATTTCACCAGGAAGTGCGATGACAAGTATAAACATACACCTCCTGTATCAAGACAGTCGAAAAAAGAACAGGCTGTTTGGCAACGTCGATTTTGGGAACATCTCATTCGAGATGAAGATGATTTTATTCGTCATGTTGAGTACATACATTACAATCCTGTAAAGCACGGATTGGTAATGACGCCGAAGGGTTGGCCGTATTCGAGTTTTCACCGTTATGTGCGCGACGGTTGTTATAATTTGGAATGGGGAGCTGGGCAAGATATTACGTTTGATGAAACAATTGGAAGGGAATAATAGCTTTTTTGTTGGGTTGCTTCGCTTAACCCAACTTACGGAATTAACGGAATCCAAACAATGAGCAGGAGGTTTGATAGTAGCTATATATGCATTTTGGGCATCACAATCAAGCAATAGGTAAATTATGAAAATATATGAGCATATAAAGGTTTTGGGTAAGCTGACGCCTATAATGCTGGGCAACCATGAAAATTTAATCGGTGTGGCTTGCTGCCTCCAGAACTGTTGCTGCCCACTGGTTAATGTTTTTGCCGCTGGCTTCCGCCGCGGCGGCCACTGCCGCGTGAACTTTTGCAGGAACCCGCAACATGAGGTTGCCGGAGTATGGCTTGTTCGGCTCCTGATCAAGTTCTTTGCAGGCGTCAAGATAATTGTCAATCGCCTCCTGGAAGGCGGTTTCAAGATTTTTCACCGATTCACCATGGAAACCGACAACATCATGGATGCCGATAATATGACCGACAAAGATATGATCTTCCGGGTCAAATTCAATCTTGGCAACATAACCCTTATAGTTCATTTCGTTCATGGTTTGACTCCTAATTTCTTAAGAAATTCACGGGCGTCCTTGATGCGATACCTTAACGCTTCCCTGGCTGGATGCGGTCTGTGGAAATATGCGCGAATGCCGTTTTTTTCAAAGGTGACGCTTGAACCATTTCCTTCAATAACCCGGCAACCTATGGCGACGAGTAGAGCCTCAATTCTGCTCCATTCAATGTTGCAGTTGACTGGATCACTGAAAATGGCGGTGATCGTTTTTCGGTGTTTTCCCTTCATGCTTAAAAAAGGATATCAATTAATTGTTGCATATGCAAGCGATAAACGATTGCAGCCATGGTAGGTTGGGTTGAGGAACGAAACCCAACAACGATCTGAAAACAGGGATAAGGATAGTTTGAAGCCATTTATGGTGGCACGAGCCCCTTACGAAAAAGTCGGAGACCAAAGATGAAAAAGAAATACATTATAAAAGAGCGAGCCTTGCGAGTTGTTTTATGCTTGTACGCACTGTTTTTGATTTGCATACTTCTCTTTCCATGCGCGTCCCTTGCTGACGACTCCGTCTGTGCGCGGGTCAAGATCGAGATCCGGCAGGAGATAACTTTTGAGCGCCAGGCTTTTGATGCCCACATGAGCATCAATAATGGTTTTTCTCATATCACGCTGGGAGATGTTGATGTGGACGTACGCTTTTCCGATGAAGACGGAAACAGCGTTCTTGCAAGCTCAGACCCAGACAATACTGATGCTCTCTTTTTCATCCGTGTTGATTCCATGGAAAACATCGACAATGTGGATGGCTTTGGAACTGTCCAGCCCGTGTCCACAGCAGACATCCATTGGCTTATCATTCCGGCTCCCGGTGCATCCAACGGATTGGAACAGGGAACCCTTTATTATGTGGGCGCAACGCTTACCTATACTATCGGTGGCGAAGAACATGTTACTGAAGTCACCCCTGATTACATCTTTGTTAAGCCCATGCCTGAACTAACGCTCGATTATTTTCTTCCCACTGATGTATATGGCGACGATGCTTTTACCGATGCAATCGAACCGCCCATTCCATTTTTTCTTGGGGTGCGCGTACACAATACCGGAGCTGGCGGGGCAAAAAGCCTGAAAATCGATTCGGCCCAGCCTAAAATCGTTGAAAATGAGCAAGGGCTTTTGATTGGTTTTGTGATTGAAGGCAGCGAGGTCAACGGGCAGGCTTTTACTCCAAGTCTGCTTGCAGATTTTGGAGACATTGCGCCGAACACTTCGGGCGTGGCTCGCTGGATTATGACCTGCTCCATGTCAGGCCAGTTCGTGGAGTTCAGCGCTGAATATTCCCATTCTGACGAGCTGGGCGGAGAACTCACCTCACTTCTGGAGGCTGTCAATACGCATTTTCTCGTACACGATGTT
>MAXL01000325.1 GCA_001751005.1 Desulfobacterales bacterium S5133MH16 | reverse complement strand
TAATGATAGGAAGTTCGGCTGAAAGGACATGAAATGAGGGAAGGTGAAAAAATGTTAGGCGGCAAGAAGGTTGCCGAGTTAGTTGCCTTTCTCAAGGAAAGAAGGTTGCCGCTCATCGACCAAAAAGCGAACATTGAAGAAATCGTTACCGCTATGATCCACTTTGAGCACAGCCGCCTCCTTTATGTAGTGGACAATAATGAGAAACTCACCGGTACAATTTCTTGGGGGCTACTGACCCGACATGTCTTTTCTTCAAGCCATGATGCTCAGATTCACCCGAGGTTTATCATGAGCATGATCACCGCCGAAACCGCAAAGGACATCATGCAAAAAAATCCTGTATTCACCACTGAAAATGAACTAGTGGAGACATTGCTGAAGAAAATAATCCAAAGGAAAGTGCAAGAGATCCCCGTTATAGATACGAAGAAAAAGGTGATTGCTAATCTGACCATAGTCGATTTATTACGGTTTCTTATCAAATCAAGGAAACATTAACTTCATAACCTAAAATATGGCCTATTATGAGGAGAACCTGAAAAAATTTCAAAACATTCCATTCAGCAAGAATCAGTACATTGCAACTGCATAAGGAGAATATGATATGACCCAAGATTACGCTCAAGCCAGAGAAAAGATGGTCAAGAACCAGCTGGCAGAAGGAGGGCGTCTTTTGATTCCTGTGGGTGACAAGTATAGCCAGGAATTGATCAGGCTCATCAAAAAGGGCGGAAATCTGATCAGGAGAAGTTTGGGTGGATGCCGTTTCGTCTCTTTGATAGGAGAACAGGGATGGGAGGAAGCGTAAAGACATTAAGAAGTGAAGCGCACAAAGCAAAGGGTGTGGCTTAAAGTCGGGGTTTAAGTATTGAGTATAAGAAAGGAGGTCTGTTTTGAAAGAAATATCGATTTTAATAGGCGGGAAGGCAGGAGACGGCATCAAAGAGGCCGGACACACAATAGCCAGGCTTTTAAACCGGTTGGGTTACCGTATTTTCCTCTATGATGAGTACCCCTCACTGGTGAAAGGCGGCCATAACTTCAATGTTATCAGGGGGTCGGACAAAAAAATCAGAGCTCACAAAAAGAATCTGGATATAATTGTCGCCTTGAATCAGGAAACCGTAGAAAAACACAAAAACGATCTTAAATCCGGCGGCGCCATTCTTTATGATTCCGATAAGGTGGACGCCAAAGGAATAAGTATTCCCTTTACCAGCATCGTTAAGGAGATAAAAGGGATATCTATCATGAGAAACACCGCGGCTATCGGGGCCATGGCCAAAAGTCTCAATATAGAGTGGTCTGTTGTCGATAAATTGATTGCTCACACAATAAAAAAACAGACTGATTTAAATCTCAAGATTGCTCAAAAAGCCTATGATAAAGTAAACAAGCCTCATTTGTCGCTCACCCGTCTGGATATGGGTCCCCAGCCCCTGCTAACCGGCAACCAGGCCATCGCGTTGGGGGCTGTTCAGGGAGGTTTGAACATGTATATCGCCTATCCTATGACTCCAGCCTCCGGTATTCTTCACTTTCTGGCCGGACATGAAGATGATTTAGGGATAGTCACTGTTCAGCCTGAAAATGAGATTGCCGTCGCGCTCATAGCCCTGGGTGGTGCATATGCGGGGGCCAGAACCATGGTGGGGACATCAGGAGGAGGCTTTGCCCTGATGACCGAAGCCGTGAGCCTGGCAGGAGAAGCAGAAATCCCCGTTGTTTTCGTGGAATCCCAGAGAGCCGGGGCATCTACAGGTGTACCGACCTATACCGCCCAGGGGGATCTGCTCTTTGTGCTCCATGCCGGTCACGGGGATTTTTTAAAACTTGTTCTGGCTCCCGGGGATGCGGAAGAGGCCTTTCATCTGAGCAGTCTGGCCATGAAGCTTGCCTGGAAATATCAGACTCCGGCCTTTATTCTCACCGACAAGCACCTGAGCGAAAGCACCTTCAGCTTTGATTCCGGGACCGGTGAGGAAGATCCTGTTGAACCACTATTATGGGACGGTAAGGGTAAGTACAGGCGATATGAAGATAAAGAAGACGGTATTTCTCCGCTGGCCTTTCCCGGGAATTCGAATGCTGTGGTAAAAGTCAGCTCCAATGAACACAACCATATCGGTTTTACCACAGAAGATCCGGATATGGTTGAAAGTATACAAAAAAAACGGCTTCGTAAGAGGAAAGGTTTAGTAGAGGAACTATTAAAATATGAACAGGTGAAGGTTTATGGGAATAAAGATTCGAAAACCGTGGCTATCTGTTGGGGATCCACCAAAGGGGCATGTATGGAGGCCGCCGAGGAGCTGGATATCAAAATGGTGCAGCCTCTGGTCATAGAACCCTTTCCCGTTGAACATTTAAAGAAAGCCCTTTCCAAGGCAGAAAAAATCGTTAATGTGGAGGTAAATGCCACAGGTCAACTGGGAAAGATCCTTTCATCTTACAGGATTCATGCCGACCATAACATCCTTCGTTTTGATGCACGTCCCTTCACCGTAGACAGTCTTGTCCAGCAGATAAAGGAGGTGCTCCCATGACAAAAATAAATGAGCTAAAAACCGATGCCGCTGTTACCTGGTGTCCCGGTTGCGGTAATTTTGCCATCTTGACCTCTCTTCAAAAAATCTTGATAGAGCTTGAAGAAGAGCAAGTGGTTAACTTCAATAACGTTGTCATGGCTTCCGGAATAGGATGCCATGCTAAGATTGTAGATTATATGAATGTAAATAGCTTTCATTCCATTCACGGACGTGTGCCGCCTACCATCTCCGGGATTAAGCTGGCCAATCCGGAACTTACCGTGATCGGACATGCCGGAGATGGGGATGCATATGGCGAAGGGCTTGCGCATCTGATTTTCGCTGCCAAAAGGAACATTAATATCAATTTGATCGTTCATAACAACCGGGTTTATGGCTTGACCACCGGTCAATTCTCGCCTACCAGTCCTGCCGGATTCGAGGGCCCTTCCACTCCACAAGGAAGTCCGGAAGATCCCCTGAATCCGATTGAACTTATGCTTTGTGCCGGGGCTACATTTGTGGCCAGAGGATTTTCCACTAATGTGAAGCATCTTCGCGTGTTGTTAAAGGCAGCCGTCAAGCACAACGGTTTTTCATTTATAGATGTACTGCAACCCTGCGTTAGTTTTTTCGACAACGGTGATTATTACAGGGAGCATACCTACGAACTTGCCGACGAGAAACATGATCTTTCTAATTTGCCGGCCGCAATGGAAAGAGCCGGAGAATGGAGCTACGGTCAAGGAAATCGAATACCGATCGGCATTTTTTATCAAGTAAGAAAGCCTAGTTTTGAGGAGAGGCTTTTGGGCTCAAAAATCATTGTAAAGACAAAGCCAAAAGATATCGGACCTGTGCTGGCAAAACAGATTTAGATCCAGATTGAGCGCCGTGCATTATGGAACTTTGCAGTTAGCTTCGATTCTGGATGGGATGCACGAATTTGCGCAGGCATACAGAGGAGAATTGGCAACCGAGATAATGCTTATGAAAAGTCTCAATGAATATGATGGATAAAGGCCCAAAATGTGTGAACCTGAAGTAGCGCTTATGGGATAGGATGAGAGTTCTGTGGTTTTATAGGTCGATATAAGGAGGAGGTTTCGGACATTGAAAAAGACTTTGAATCTGAAGCAGCCTTTATCGAAAAATTTAGGTCCCAATGGAGCAATTATATTGGCGGGACTCGATTCGGGTCGTTTTAAGCCGCTATATTGCGTCCTCGAAAGGATTTGTCATGGCCAAAGTAATCGAATCTCTTCTTGACCGTTTGAGAAAAGATGTTGTCCTAGTAGCCGAGGGCTATATGTTTGAATTAGAGAGGCGCGGCTATATCAAGGCTGGACCGTTTGTGCCCGAAGCAGTACTTGAACATCCTAACGCGGTGAAGGAATTACATCTCGAATTTTTGCGGACTGGGTCTGAGGTTATCATCGCGTTCACTTACTATGGCCACCGGGCCAAAATGAAGGCTGTGGGCCGCGAGAACATGCTTGAGGAACTTAATATTAGAGCGGTCGCGCTGGCCAGAGAAGTAGCCCAAAAAGGAGGGGCGCTAACAGCTGGCAATCTGTCCAATACCTGGAAATACGACACCAAGAATCCCGAGAAATCCAGCAAGGTGATCCGGCCCATGTTCGAGGAACAGACCCGCTGGGCTACTGATGTTGGCGTTGACTTCATGATCGCTGAGACATTCAGCCATCTGGGTGAGGCGCTTATAGCGCTGGAAGTCATTAAAGAGGCGGGTCTGCCAGCCGTGATCACTTTTATTCCCCTTCAAGAAAAAAGCTGTGACGGCTACGTGTGGGAGGAGGCCTGCAGCATCCTGGAAGACAATGGCGCAGACGTCGTCGGTCTTAACTGCGGCCGGGGACCTGATACTATCATACCGATTCTTGAGAAAATCCGGAAAAAAGTGAGTGGTTACGTGGCCGCCCTGCCTGTACCTTATCGAACCACAAAGGAGCAGCCCTGCTTTTACGACCTGAAAATGCCAGGCCAAAAAAGTGCCTTTCCTGTAGCATTGGATCCTTTTCTTTTAACCCGGTTCGAGATGGCGGATTTCGCTGTCAAAGCGCAGGATATGGGCATAAATTATATTGGCATTTGCTGCGGTGCAGGTCCTCACCACGTCCGTGCTATGGCTGAAGCCCTTGGACGCAGTGTTCCTGCCAGCAAATATTCACCTGAATTGAACCTGCACCCCATCACGGGTTACGACGACCCCGCAAAAAGATATTGTTTTGGGCCAACAGGAGAATAGGCGTTCGGCAGGAGCTTTCCCAACTTAAAGAGGTCATCTATATTTCATCCCGGATTCCCATCCCATTAACCATCTGTCCCTATTTGTCTCGTCTCGTTAGTTTTCATTCTTTTTATTTTCGAAATTTTACGAAAAGAGATTTCGAAGTTTTTCTAAATTTGGCTGTATGGCAAAATTGTCTTCAAATGTGAAAAAGGTTAAGCAGCTGATTTTTTAGCAGTTATTTAGGCTATAATGTAATGGCATACTTTATGCACCCAAGAAAATAAGAAAGAGAAGCATAATGGTTCGATATTTTTTTGCAGATTCTCTGTTCCTGTTGATCAAAACAAACCAGAATTCTTTCGTCTACTTATGAAAGGAGGATAACCATGACAGAATTTCGTAGAAGGCAAAACAGCGAAAGGTGGCATTGGAGTAAAGGATGTTCCAATTATCCGACAGAAAAGGACGTCATGATCAGTCACACCAAACCTGAATATGGGTTTTTGTGTGAAGAGTGCAAGGAAAAGGAGCCCTTAGAAAAAGACGAGTAAAAAGATGGTAAATTCCACGAAGAGATTGGACAAGATCTTCGAACCTTTTTCCAATACAAAAGGCTAAAGCGCTCCGCATCGGCCGGATGTTCGCTCAGTATGTCATAAGCGATCATTGCAAAAAGATGGAACTCGAAAGCGAAAAGGGTGGCGTCTTCATGATGCGTATTCGGCTTCTGCTTGAGTTATCGCTGTAGCACGTCGAAATACCCGTCAAAGACGACTTTCCACCACCCAGACAGTGCAGTTGCGAGCATGGGTGACAATCTTGATTGAGATGCTGCCAAAGAGAAACTCTTAACTAGTGAAAGACTCTGTTTTACGGAATTGCTCCGTAGTTTAAGTGTTTTGAGAATGATGAAAAGCTTTCTGTTGAGGAGTATTTTCAGCCTTTTGTATTTTTAGCGCATAAAGTGTGCCACAATTTGCGATCGGGGAAAAGACTATGAAGTCAGTCAGTTATCTCTGTCAGCTCTCACAAATTATCCCCCAGGATAGAAAAATTTCGAAATATTTAGAACTCTTGTTCGCAAAACTTCAAAACCGCTAAAATCAGAAACAGCAACGGAAGGAATTTAGGAGTATAATTTACATTTAAGTACATGGAAAGATTTCCTGTGGAAAAGATGACAGCAAGAGAATGTGACAATGCAGATAGCACCAAGCCTTTGATTGAATCTTTCCACTAACAAGGCGGCCTAGGTTTGATGTATTCCTGATCGTCGAGCAGGTCGGGGAATCTGTGACAATCATCTACGTTATTGACTATAAAATCGATCAGGACCTCCTCAATGAGATTTAAGGTATCAACTTCCCTTTCAGATGCTATTTCACTGAAAGCATCCCATATTCCTTTCCTGAATGTTAAGGAAACACACGTATCATTTGCCATTTTCCGCTCCTTAGGTTTTAAGCAGTTCTAATTTTAACAATTATAAACCTTTTGGCAACTTTGTCAATATCGCAACTCAGGGTAAACGCATTTAGAATTTGCATCAAATTTGCGTGTAAGTATCCAGCTCTATTGCTCAATCGTGCCTTGGTTTGAAACCAATCCTGTCAAAGGGATTGACAACGCTGGATGAAATATTCCTCAAGTGGGAATTAATCCGCTTAAGCCAGCGGAAATACAAAGCTAAAGAAACGGCATCGCCGCTGCCAATGTTCTTATCATCTTCTTTTATCAGCCGGAAAAGACAATCATCGCAAACGCGACTCACCCATTCATACTCTTTCAACAGTTTGAGGGCAGCCTTTTCATCTGCGGATTCAAAACAGCTTTTCGTACGAATGAAATTGTCCTCCACCGCAGTTTCCACTCGTTGAAGATCTGTCTCAAATTTTCCCCCAGGTAATCTACGTGAGTGATTCATGGCCAGTTCTATCATATTCTTTGTATAATCACCGATTCTTTCAATATTGATGACGATGCTTACCAGGACCAATCCTGATGGCAGCCTTTCCACTCCGCGCATTGTTAGATGCTTAAAGACATGCCGTCGCACTTCGCGCTGGTAACGGTTCACTTCGGCATCTCTACCATAAATATCAATGTCTACTTGATCACTGTCGGTGTATCTGAGTGAAGTCTTCGCTTTCAAAAACATAGATAGAGTAATATCTAACATCATAGAGGAGCGCCGGTAAGCCCGATCCATCAGTGAATCTTTTTGGAAAAGATGCAGCCATTCTTTGAACATTGTCCAGCTCCTTTATCTAAAAAAATAAATACCCAACAACGGAACGATAAAAAACATAATTATTATATAGCCAAACGGAATAATCTTATTTCTCATCGAATATTGAGAAAATGATCGGGCCACAAAGATGGGAGCACATTTTAGAGGCCACCAGATAATCATACCAGAAATATTAAAGAGTAAATGAGAAAAGGCCACGGTGATCGCAGCCAGATTTCCAGTGACGAGGGCAGATAGAATGGCAGTTACTGTCGTTCCGACATTGCTACCCAACGTATATGGGAAAACTTGCTTCAGCGTGAGAACGCCCGCAGCGGCCATCGGTACAACCAAAGATGTGGTTATTGAACTGCTTTGCACCATCACTGTTAACAGTAAACCAACGAGAAAGGCATGGAAAGCCGTTTTGAATAGAAATCTGTCGAACCAAACTTCTGCTTTCTTTACAACCAGAACTCTCAACGCATCAACCATCATTTTCAACGAGAAGAGGAGCAACAACAGTGATAATATAAAGATAATGAAGGGATAACTTCCAAGATGTTCTTTCAGAAAATCAACCAGCGGATACGTCAATATTTTTACAGGACTAAGCAAAGTTAGGGCACCGATATATTGAAAAGCCTCTCCCATGAAAGTGGCACTTATATTTAGAAAATTTGTAGCAATCTGAATCGGAAATAAGACTAAAACTGCAAAGATATTAAAAACATCGTTAACGATAGCAGCGGAAAATGCTCGATTGAATTCATTACTTCGATTAATGTGTTGCAGGGAAACCAGGGTGTTTGTAACCGATGTGCCGATATTGGCACCCATCATAATTGGAATAGCGGATGAAATTTCCAAAGCACCGCCGGCCACCATTCCAATCACAATAGAGGTGGTTGATGAAGAGGACTGTATTATGGAAGTTGCCAATATTCCGATAAAAAGACCAGCAACGGGATTTGTCGTAGTGTAAATGAGCGACCTGGCGAATTCCTTTCCGAACATCTTCAGGGAAGCGCCCATCAATTCCAGGCTGAAAATAAACAGATAGAGGAAAATAATTAACAAAATGAGCCGGAGAAGGGACCTGTGTCGCGTATTCCACTCTCTTATTCTTTCTGCAAGGGTGACATGCATACCGTCATCCTTCGAGGAAGTCCCCTTACCTTGTTTCCATAAGCACATACTCATGTCACCAAAAAACGACGGTAAACTCATAAGTCGACTCAACTCTCAAAAGTGTTAACTGGCTTTTATAATCATTCCACCACCCAGACCGTGCAGTTGCGCGCATGATTGACAATCTTGCTGGAAACACTGCCAAAGAGGAACTCTTCACTCCGTGAAATCCCCTGTCTGCCAACCACAATGGTGCTATATTCCGTCTCGTCCCGCTCTGCTAAAATACACTCCGCCATGGAAGGACAGTAACGAAGGGTGGAACGTACAGATACATCACCCGGGTCAAAGCCTTCACGTATCAACATTTGACGATAGTTCTCCAACATGACATCGACTTTAAGCTTATATTTGCTGAGCCATTTCTCTTTTTCAACAGATGTGGGAAAGTAATCCTCTTCCGGCTGACTGATAACATGTAGGATTAAGACCTTTAAGCCTTTTACACCTTTCAAAAGCTGGCTCACATAGGAAACCGCCCGGCGGGCGTTTTCTGACTCATCCACGGCAATCAGGATGTTCTTGTTATAAATTATTTTCCTATCGATCATGCATTGACCTCCTTAATCTAAAGTTATTTTGGGGTAAATATTTGTGGAAACATTCAGGTCAACGTTTTGAATTCTCTCAAATCATCCAGCAATTGTGTTGTGTTCTCATAAAACCAATTGGCACCTTTAGAAAAATGCATCAACACCCGGTTGAGGGATTCGGGTATGTAAGGGTAAATCTTTTTGAGATTGGCAACGCGATTGTTAAACACGATATTCACATCTTCTTCCCGTAGCCCACTCAGAGCAGGATGATCCTGATTCTTTAGATCCAGCAGCAGCACATCCCCCATGCCCACCAAAAATACCAAAACATTACCCAGACCAAAAAGATCGTAACCGTATATGTTTTCCCGATGGCGATAGTTAAAATCAAAATCAATCCAGCGGTACCCCCCGCTATCACGGTCGATCAATATATGGTCGCGCCGAATATCTCCATGTTTTTCACCATGTTGGTGGAGAAAGCGGATCGCCTCGATACATTCCATAAAATTACGTAGAATGCCGGGGAATAAATTGTAAAAATAGGCGTGGTGATCCATTTTTAAACTTTCGATATAAGCATGGATGGATTTCCCAAATATATAATCAAGCACGCGAACGATATTACCCTTTTTATCCTCGATTGAATATCCATGCATGAAGTTCCTATGACCGGCGATCACATCCAATATACGGGCCTCCTTTTTGGGGCTGCGAAAACACTCGAATTCAATTCCCCCGATTCGGCTTTTAAACGTTTCATAAAAGACAAGCTTGATGATTTTCAGGCTACCAGTTTTAAGATCGATGGCACGTTTTACCCAAAATTTAACTTCATCATCCAGCCCAAAACGTCCCTCCTTGGCATTATGACGAATAAGATAAGGTTTGCTGTTTAAAACGACGACATCGTTATATTCTATTTTAAAAAAATCCGTGGTGTCCGTATGAATTCTTAAGGGATGGTGGCTCTGGGATGGGGCAAGCCATCGGGAAGCCATTTGCCGGAGGACCTTTTGAGATAGGATTGTTGTCATTTTGCCCTGTTTCTATACGAAATGGGGAATAATATAGTAGTTCCAAAGATGTTTCCTGAAAAAACACCTGATGATTTTGTCAATTGTTGACCGGAGTGCTCCCCGAAAGCCCCGCCCTTTAGGACAGGGAGATTTACAGTCTCGTAAAAAGTCAAATAACGGCTTTTTACAAATTTATCAATTATTAAAAAGCATAAAGTGTGCCATAAAAATAAAAATCCGTTATTATCCGTTACACGGTTTCCAAAATGCCCTAAAGTCACTCGAGTATCTTGACTTTATTTATTTATGGTATCCTTCCCGTAACTATACTTGCCCATTCACACAATCTGAGATGATGTGTTCGATTTCGAATTTTTTCTAAATGAGATTTCGAATTTTTTCTAAATTTTGCTGTGTTGCAGAATTAATTAAAATAATCAATTATATAATAACTTATTGAAAATTTAGTTTAAATTGAGATCTTGAATTGGTGGCATACTTTATGCTACTGAATAGTTAGAAAAGGTAAAACTATATCAATATCTTTATATTCATTTAAAGGAGGTGAGTAAAATGCCCAGAGGCGATGGAACAGGGCCAAGAGGCCAGGGACCGGACACAGGAAGCGGCATGGGCTCGCGCAGAGGGGGCCGCGGTCGAGGTGGTGGTTTTGGTGCCGGGCCCGACGGATCTTGTATCTGCCCAAATTGTGGTGAAAAAGTACCTCACCAATTGGGAACTCCCTGTTATGAGCAGAAATGTCCTAAGTGTGAAACCGCCATGACACGGGAATAAATTCTGGTTGTTACGATGAATAGCTCTTCATTTTTATTGTCCTGGGGCTATAATAGATTTTTTTCGATGTATTCACACATTAGAAAGAACAATTAAAGAAACAGGAGGTAAATGAAATGGGAAAAGAACAAAAAAAATATGTATGCGCACTTTGTGGCTACACGGCTGACGGTAGGTTTGAGGGAGATATCTGTCCCAATTGTGGTCTGACCTACTGGAAATGTGCCAAGTGCGGATTTCTTATAACAGCCCCAAAGCC
>MAXL01000324.1 GCA_001751005.1 Desulfobacterales bacterium S5133MH16 | reverse complement strand
CAATAATGGGACATAATGGGGAGTAATGGGGGACATTTGGATTGTCGATTTTTAATTGATTATTGACTATTGATGATTTTATCTCTCGCCCCAGTACCATCTGCCGGAGCTACGGGGCCCCGATAGCGGGGTCTACACTTCGCTCCGACAGGCAGGGTTCAGCAAAGACTTTAGACACGGACCCACACAGACCTAAATACCTTGAAAAATATTCTCACACAGAGGCACAGGGAGCACAGAGAAAGAAAAAAACAAAAGGATTTAGACACGGATTTCACAGATTTCACGGTTCAGGATCAATGAAGAGAACTAAAATATCAGTAGACAGGATTGACATGATTATCAGGATTATTTATTTAACCCCCATTCCTCCTCAAGGTCAGTCATCATCTTATGAATCGTTTCCTTGAGCGTCTCGAAATGATTTTCACAAACATCAAAGATTACTTCGGCATCAATGTCGAAGTAATGGTGGCTGATAATATCACGCATACCTTTGATCTTCTTCCATTCAATTTCCGGATATCGTGCCAAGAGTTCATTTTCCGTAATCTTGTCCAGGTTTTTCAGGCTCTCTCCGATTGCGACCAATTGCATACATATCGCATCGAGCTTTTCCATACCGGATTCGGAATTCGTAAAGTCATCAACTGATCGGATCGGTGCAAACCGTTTCAAAACCCTCTGAGAGGCCTCATGGATCTGCTCAAGGATTTCGATAACGAATTCCCTGTCAAACATAAACAGCCTCTTTCTCAATTCGTTTTTTAAGGAAAGGGTTCATCTTATCCCTGTATCTCACGATATCCACATGGCTTTGAAATTTTTCTTCAAGATCTTGCTTGATGCCGACGAGATTAAACATATCTGGCTTACTGAGGACAACAACAACATCGATGTCGCTTTCTTCGTCACATATGTCCCGAGCTCCGGAGCCGAAAAGTCCTAACCTGACGATATTGTATCTGTCGGCATTGAATCTTTTAAAACGCTTTAAAACCTGTAGAATATCATCCCGTTTCATTGTTTAACCTCTTGGGGCGTTTGAGGACTGGGGGACGCATATTGATTGTCGATTTTCGATTGAATATTGACTATTGATGATATGGCCAATTTTCTTATAAATAATCCTGATTCGCCTCTTGTCAGCATACAGTTTGTGCACTTGGGGGTCAAGTCTTTGATTGACTTACCTTTAACTGCTCGCCGTAGCGGCCCTTAAGTTTCTAAGTTTCTTTCACTGTGTATAATGGGGCATTTGGATTGGCGATTGTATTTCACCGCAGAGACGCAAAGGACGCAGAGGAACGATTTTATTATTTAGTAAACTTCATCATGGCTACCTACGTCAATCAGGAGAACTTGATCTTCATCAACGAACTCAAAAACGATCCTACAATCATCATCGACACTGAATGCCCATTGTCAGCCAGTTTACCGCTGAGTTTGTGGGTTCTTAGTTGTGGAAAAAACGGATTTTCCAGAAAAATTGTCATTTTCCCCCAGAATTTCTTTTTCAGTCTTGAATTATTCCTTACTCGCTTTTTGTAAGACCTTTTGAATCCTTGATCCCAGGCAGTTCTAATCACTTTCGAGGTCCTCCAACAACTCCTCTATGCCACCGCTTTTGACAAACCCCTTCTTAAGATTCATCTTAGCTTCCTCAGCCCTCTGCGCAAGCCTTTCTCTCTTTAACTCAATTACCTGTTTTCTTATTATCTCCGCAACGTATTCTTTATCTGCAGAAGGCAGCTGGCCAAATTCCTTAATCACTTCATTAACACTGGTATTACTCATCTTTTTCTCCTCTTACGGAAGTCGGGGACGCTCATTAGTTTATAAGTTTCTATTCTTCCATTAAATCTGGATGGTTTTCGCGAAGCCATTCTTCAACCTCTTGGCGGAGACGGCTTGCAAGGTTCACCATATCTTTAGCTTCCTGGTCGGATATCATACCGGCATGATCATAACCGCTGATATTCCTTTTTTTCCGAAACTGATCGAACAAAGCAATCAAGCTGGCATCAGCCTTGATAGTATAAGCAAGAGATTGAATAACTCTATAATGATGAGCATCTCGCACAGCACGATAACCTGAAGCGGCAAGGGAGGTTTTTGCTGTGATCTCTTGCAAGCTTGTCCGATGTTCTGTCAACCACCCGTTATTCAACCAGTTTTGCAAGCTCATACTCATCTCCAATAAGAAAAAATTTAGCGCCTTCCAGAGTCTTTTTCAGGAAATGATGATCTGCTGCTAATTTGAAATGGAATTCTTCAGGAGGATAAACAAGGGGGTTTATTTCCCGGCGAACCGTTTCCTGTGCACGGCCTAATACTGAAACAACTTCAGCGAATGTTACATCACCCACAATCATAACGTCCACATCGCTACTTGAGCGTTCGCCTCCTCGCACCAAGGAACCGAATAAAAAGGCCACATTGATACGATCTGCCAGAGGGACTAAAGCTGCTCTCAGTACGTCACCAACTCCGACTGTTTTTACCACCAGGCTTTTCAATTCGGAATAGACCGGACACTCCGGGTTGGCTTGGTAATAAACTTGCCGTCCACGTACTGTCCGCCGGATAATTCCTGCTTCGGAAAGCTTCTTTAATTCCCGTTGCACAGCACCCAGGCCCACCCCGGCTGCGCGGGCAATCTGGCGGAGATAGAAGGGCTCCTCAACGTGGCTGTACAGT
>MAXL01000323.1 GCA_001751005.1 Desulfobacterales bacterium S5133MH16 | reverse complement strand
TTTTCTGCCATAGACGGAAAATTCAGATCAGATTAATCGAAGTAAAAGCGGAGACCCAGCAAAGCCGTCCAGTTGTAGCTATCCGCATTGCCGTCATCATCCCAGTAAATATCATCGGCAGCTACGTCGTAGTTGATGCCGAGAGAAACGGCAATATCATCGCGAAAGAAGTACTTCACACCACCGCCAAAACGACCAATCCAGGTGTCCGCATCCATATCGTCGTCGTTATCGTATATATCGTCATCCAGCTCCGCGCCTGCATAAAGAACCCCGACCTGAAGGAATGGTACCCAGGGAGAATTAAAATTAAAATTGTATTCTCCCACGAGACCCAGTTCAATTGAATCAGAGAGTTTATTGCTCTGCCATCCACCCAGAACAGCCAACTCAACATTATCCCAAAAGAAGTAGCCCAAACCGGCTTCGAGAGTCAGCTGGTAATCCAGCGGATGATTGGCATCGTAAGAACCGTTCAGCCTCAGAGATTTTGTGCCCGCATTCAAATTTGGTACTGTGTCACTGGCAGCAGATGCCATACCGGCTGTGGCTAAAGACAGCCCGATGATGCTTGTAAGAATGATCTTTTTCATAACTTTTCTCCCTTTCTCTGTTAAAAATTACCGCTCAAATATCTGGATAGTAAACCTGAATACTATCCCCTTGAGCAGTGTTTATAATACTTAGCCCTTTGAATTTAGAGCTGAATTCCCGTGGTTTGTACAACAGATCAAGCAGCAGGCCGACTCTGTTTGTTCATATTTGGCAGCGGCGAGTATAGGCTTTTGCCTATCCATCATGATTCTGCATACCTGGAGCAATATTAACTTTTGTATAGTAACTGCGACACAGGGTACATGCATCCCCCTTAACGGGGGATAAATGGGGGATAATCGGTGGGAAGGGGAAGCTGGACTTGCGTATTATCCAATAGTATGATTACTATTTTTGCAAAAGTCTTTTTTAAACAGCTATTGTATAATTTCCGAATTATGTTAATACGCTAGTGTCTCTTCAACGATGAAATGATGCAAGATTGCGCTGTAGTTTTTTGTGCCTGCGTCTTGGTGAATTGGGGCGCATAGTAGCACTATGTAACTCAAGTCACAAAGACGCAGTCGCGGAAAAAAACAAGCAGAACTGGCGGTTTAATCGGATCAATTTTATGTCTATATATTATATCCTTGAGCTAATCTGCATCATTGCTTTTGCCCTGAGTGGGGTTCTGGTTGATTCCAACCGTGGCAAAGATCTTATCAGCGTTATGGTTCTTGGTTGGTTGACAGCTTTGGGGGGAGGGACTGTAAGAGACGTAATTCTCAATGAGCAGGTTTTCTGGATTCGTGATCAATCGTATTTCTGGGCAGCACTTGCAAGTTCTCTTGGCGGATTCTTTTTTATCAATCACATCAGAAAATCAAAAATTGAAAAACTGATACTTCTGTTTGATACCATCGGCGTTGCACTGTTTTCAATTCTGGTAACTGAAAGATTGATTTCAGGAGGATATGCTCCCTATATTGCGGTTTCAATGGGGACGGTCACCGCAATTTTTGGCGGTGTGCTCAGAGATATTGTAGCCCATCGTCCAACCATGTTTAACAATACGGAATTTTATGCCACTCCTATTATAATGGGATGTTGCTTATATATTGTACTAAACCGGTTTGAGGTGACCGACTATATTGCCTCTCCGCTATGTATGCTGCTGATTATCATTTTTCGTCTTTTTGTGGTGGTAAAAGACATTAAATTTCCAAGATGGCTGCTCCTCAGATAGAATCCCGGCTATTTACTGGAATGCACCAAGATCAGGCTTAAACTGAAAAATAATAATGAAAATATTACTAAACGGCATAGGGAGAATAGGAAAAGCAATTTTACGAATAGCTTTAGAGGAAAAATCTTTTGAGATTGTTGCTCTAAATGAATTAAATTCAGATATTGAGAATATTACATATTCAATAAATTATGATTCTACTTATGGAAAGTTAGACGATGCCTTTCGTGTAAATGATTATTTTATACAAAACAAGAGCGCTGAAATTGAAATATTAAATTATGACAATCTTGCAGATATTGACCTGAAATCACTTGATATTGATATAATTGTTGATGCAAGTGGCAGTAAGGTGAACACAGCTGAATTTAAAAAATTAAATGTGAAAGCTGTTTTCCTGACTCATCCAAATAAGAATGCGGATATAAATGTAATTTTAGGGATAAATGAAGAAGAATTAAATCTGGATATTCATAAAGTCATTTCTACAAGTTCGTGTAATGCAACTGCACTGTTACCTGTTTTAAAATTAATTGATGATAACAAAGGGATTGAATATGGAGACATTACAACTGTCCATCCACTTCTCAATCATCAGAAAGTGCTGGATAGTGGTTGTATAGGAAATTATGTCAGAGATGTTGAGTGTAATTTTGAATTTGGCCGTAGTTCTACCCAGAATATAATTCCAAGCCGAACTACAACCATTGAAGCCTGTTCATATGTTATGCCAAATATTAATAATAATATTATTTCCTCCAGTTCGTTTCGGGTACCAACTGATACAGTTGGAGTTATAAATGTAATATTATTCTTAAAAGAAGAATGTACAAAGGATGAGATTATCGATTTATGTGAAGATTACGCTGAAAATCAAAAATTTGATATTTTCTTGAATAATAAACAGTCGTTGGTTTCCAGTGATTTCAAGGCTGAAAGTTATACCACGATACTTGATCATAGATTTACAGATGTAAAACAAAAAAAGATGCTGAAATTAGTTGTCTGGTATGACAATGAGTGGGGATATGCTTCAAAGGTTGTCGATATAATAACTCAAATAAAAAATATCTACCATCTGAACGGTTGAATCAACTCCATACAAACGCGCAATATTGCCCCGGAACCATCAACGCTTCCCCCAGCTTCCACAAGTACAGCATAGGAGCTGACCCAGGAAAGAGCAAGCAGCACTGCCATGTATGCTAATCCGAGGGTAATGTTGGTGCGACGTTGAAAAGGTGAACGTACCAGTGAAACGATTGGTCCGGCGTAGGTTGCGAGAAACCAGGCTACTCCACCGCCTATTAACGGTGCCGCGTGGAGGATGGAAATTTCCGAAGCCAAATGAGGGAGTCTGCCGGCAACCATATCCAGTGACGCGGTCAGAGGTGTGAAAAATCCTGTCACGGTTTGTGCCAGCGCCAGATACATCAGCAAATCACCGGCTATTAAAGACCAGTGCGTGCAGACACCTACTTCATCCAGGGCACCGGATATAATATAAGCCACCAGAGAAATGAGTGAAAGAGCCAGGCCCATAAAGAGAGCCATGTCAGCACCAACATGCAGTGTATGATCCAATCCCGGTACGACGAGACCGCCTGAGACTTTTTTTATATTTGCGATCATAAAGGATACGATTGCAATATTAAATCCGATAACAGTCAGGCGTGAACGCATCACGTTGACTGCAACGCGTACTGCTTTAGTATTTTCAACCATTAGTTTTTTCCAGTCGCCACTCTTAATATTTTGTAACAGTTCTCCAATCTAAGCCTTTTAGAATCCGGATTGTTTACCGGTCATACTCTCTATCTCGACTTTGATTATTGCCATTGCATTTAACCTTTTTTC